>NZ_JACARS010000082.1:0-27139 GCF_013386485.1 Pseudomonas sp. P7758
ATATTCGCCAGCAACACCGTATCCGCGTGCGGCACCAGCTCACGATAACGCTGAACCATATGCCCCCCGGAAATCGGATCAACCTCCCCATCGATCACCCGCAACGGCACCTCCCCCCGCTGCATGGCCGCCACCCAGCGATCCCGCTGCCGCCGACGCTGAGGAATATACGCAATCAACTTGTGCAGAATCCGCGGCCCATCCTGGCTCTCGATCAAGCTCCAGAAATCATCCAGCGCACTCTCACTGGGCCGAGTCGCCGGCCCGAAAATCTGCCCAAAACTGTTAGCCAGGGCATTACGCCCAAACGCCCGCCCGATCATCCAACCCAATGGGCTCAGCAACAGCTTCTGCACCAACGCCGGACGATGCGTCTCCGGAAACAACCCACCGTTGAGAAACACACAACTGCCCATCCGAAACCGGCCTTCGTAATGCCGCGCCAACAACTCCTGCGCAACACTGTCACCGTAATCATGGGCCAGCACATGCACCGGCTGCTGCACCCAAAGATGCTCCAGCAACGCCTGTTGCAAGTCCGCCTGCTCCAGCAGGCAATAGGTGTGGTCCAGCGGCTTGGCCGAATCGCCAAACCCCAGCATGTCGCAGGCAATCACTTGATAGCGCTGGGCCAACGGCTGCCAGAGGTAATGCCAATCCCAACTGGCCGTGGGAAAACCATGGATCAGCAGCAACGGCTCGCCCTGCCCCGCCACCCAGTACCGAATGGTGCGGCCGCGAAACTCAAAGCTCTGGGCACGCTGGCGCCAGATGCGCAGCGGGATCTCGGCGAGTGGCATCAGCTTTTATACCCGGGGTCGAGTGCATCGAGTTTGCGCAGCAACGCCGGCCACGCCAGCGCGCCGCCCATGCCCTGAGCGCTTTTGGTGACCCCAGCGATCATCGCCCGGGCACCGGCCAATATCTGCGGCGCAATGCTGATCAGTTCAGCGCCACCGTTCTGCGCCATCACCTGGATATCGCAGGTGCGCTGGAAGATGAACATCATCAGGAACGTATCGGCGATGGTGCCGCCACAGGTCAGCAGACCGTGGTTGTGCAGCATCAGGAAATTGTTTTCGCCAAGGTCGGCCTGCAAACGGGCCTTTTCCTCGTGGTTCAGCGCCACACCTTCGTAGGCGTGATAGGCCAGGCTGGACAGCACAAACAGTGATTGCTGGCTGATGGGCAGCACGCCCTGCTTCTGCGCGGAGACGGCAATGCCGGAAGCGGTGTGGGTGTGCAGCACGCAGACTACATCGTGCCGCACTTCGTGCACCGCACTGTGGATGGTGTAGCCCGCCGGGTTGACCTCGTAGGGACTGTCCATCAGTTTGTTGCCGGCCTGATCGACCTTCACCAGGCTCGACGCGGTGATCTCGTGGAACATCAGCCCGTAGGGGTTGATCAGGAAGTCTTCGGTGCCCGGCACCTTGGCCGAGATGTGGGTGAAAATCAGGTCGTCCCAACCATGCATCGCCACCAGGCGATAGCACGCGGCGAGGTCGACGCGGGCCTGCCATTCGGCCGCGCTGACCTGGTCTTTTACACTGTGTGTCGATTGAACAGTGGCTAGGCTCACGGCAATGACCTCCTTGGCGCGCTTATTATTGTTTTTTTGAGTGAAGAGGCAGTCTAGTCAGACCTCGAGGCCGCCGTAGTTGCATTGGCAGCCAGCTTGATGACCGAACGGGTCAGTCCTGAGGATAGTTCGATTTTGTTCTGCGCGTGTCAGAGAAGCGACGCCAATAAAGGCGCGGCGAACAGGTTGAGCAACCCGGTCAGCACCATTACCAGGCCCGCCACGGAGCCTTCCTCGCCGCCCACTTCATGAGCCCGGCTGACACCCGCGCCATGAGCGCCCACGCCAAACAATGCGCCACGGGCCAATGGCGTGCGCAACGGCAACCACTTGAGCAGTACGCCGCCGAGCATGGCGCCAAACACCCCGGTGAACATCACGAACACCGCCGTCAGTTCCGGCACGCCGCCCAGGTCGGAAGACACCGGCATCGCGAACGGGGTGGTGATCGAACGGGGCACCAACGACATCGTCACCGAGCTGTCGAGAGCGAGGGCCTTGGCCAGGCCATACGAAGTGGCGATGGACGCCGCGCTGCCCGCGACCATCCCCAGCAATAACGCTGACCAGTGGCGCATCAGCAATTGGCGCTGTTGCCAGATCGGAATCGCGAACGCCACGGTCACCGGGCCCAGCACCAGCATCAGCCAGTGGGTGTCGGTGGCGTATTCGGCATAGGCGGTTTTCATCGGCACGGCCACCGCCAGCAGCAGCGCCGGCACCAGGATCAGCGGCGACAGCAGGTAGCGCCCGGTGCGCCGGTAGATCCAGCGGCTGAAGCCGTAGGCACCGAGGGTCAGCGCCAGCCAGAACATCGGCATCAGCTCAAGCTTCATGGCGCAGCTTCCAGCGGCAGACGAATTCCACGGTAAACGCAGTCACCAGCATCACCGACAAGGTGCTGAAGCCGATGACCAACATGATCCGCCAGCCGTCGTGCTTTACCAGGCCACCGTAGTCCAAAAGGCTCATCAAGGCAGGAATAAAGAACAGCAGCATCTCGGCCATCAGTACACCGGCGCCCAGTTGCAGAGCCGCCGGTTTTACCAGGCCGGTGGCGAAGGTCAGCAACAACAGGCCCAGGCCGACCACACCACCGGGAATAGGCCAGCTCAGCCAGGCGGCCAATTGGCAGCCCAGAAAATATATGGCCAGCAGCACAATCAGTTCAGTCAACAACCGACCGACGACTTTGAAGGTGAAACGTTTCATGAGCTTTGGGTCCTCGCAGGGCTCCCATTTTAAAGAGGCCCCTGGCATCCCCACAGCGAATTGTTAGACTGCAAGCTATTCCAAACTGGAATCATGTCGATGGAATTTAAACAACTGCGCAGCTTTGTCGAAGTGATCCACCGCGGCGGCTTTACCCAGGCCGGCAAAACCCTGCACATCAGCCAGTCCGCCGTCAGCAAGCAGGTGGCACAACTGGAGCAAAGCCTGGGCACGCCGCTGCTGGATCGCCTGGGTTCGCAGATTCGCCTGACGGCTGCCGGACAAGTGGTGCTGCAGCGGGCGGCGGCCATGCTGCGCCAGCAAGCCGAGTTGCTCAGTGAGCTGGATGACTTGAATCAGTTGACCCGTGGCGAGTTGCGCATGGGCCTGCCGCAGTTGGGCGGCGACACGTTGTTCGCCGGGCTGTTTGCCGAATACCGCCGGCGTTATCCGAACGTCACCATCCAGTTGCTGGAAGGCGGCAGCCGCAATATCGAGCAGGCGATCTTGAGCGGAGAGCTGGAAGTGGGCGGCAGCCTGATGCCCAGCGACCCGGCATTCGCCTGGCAGGCATTCTGCGATGAACCGCTGGATGCCCTGCTGCCGATGGACCATCCATTGGCCGATAACGCGCAGATCCGCCTGGAGGAGTTGGCTGACACGCCGTTCCTGATGTATCAGCGCAGTTTTGTGTTGAACGACCGCCTGCTACAGGCCTGTCAGCAACTGGGCTTCACCCCGAAGGAAAGTGGTCGCAGCGGCCAGGCGGATTTCCTTGCGGCCCTGGTGGCCGCCGGCCAAGGCGTGGTGCTGCTGCCCAGCGTAGTAGCCCGGGGCCTGATAAGGCCCGGCGTGGTGCGCCTGACGCTCAAGGCACCGGAATACCTGCGCTGGGACATTGCCTTTATCTGGCGTGAGGGCGCCTATCTGTCGAAAGCCGCCCAGGCCTGGCTAGCGTTGTTGCGCGAGTTTCCGGTCAACCGCGCAGTGCAGTAACCAACTCGGCCAGCCACGGCTCGGCGTCGGCTTCCGGGGTCACGCTTTCGCTGGCATCCAGGCGCAGCATCGGCAGTACTTCGTGCACGCCCAACTCGGCAAACAGCTCGCGCATTTGCTCGCCGCCCCCGCAGAAGGTGTCGCCATAGCTGGCGTCGCCCAGGCCAATCACCGCGCCGGGCAAGCCTCGCCAGGCGGCCGGCAGTTGGTCGCGAATGGTCGAGTACAGCGGCTGCAGGTTGTCGGGCAGTTCGCCCATGCCAGTGGTGGACGTCACGGCCAGGAAGGCTTCCGGAGCAAAGCCCTGTACGTCGGCGAGGGTTGCCCGCGGGTTGTGCCAGGCGTCGAAGCCGGCAGCGTTGAGGATGCTTGCAGCATGACGGGCGACTTCTTCAGCCGTGCCGTACACCGAGCCGGAAAGGATGGCGACTTTCATCAATCTGATCCTGTAGCTGACTAAAAGCCTGGGATATTAACAGCTGGGGCCCATGGACAGGCTGCCGGCATGTCTTAAACTGCAAACTCCAACTACAAGCCATGGACCGCTCAATGATTAACGCCAAGCTGATGCAACTGGTGATCAACGCTTCCAACGACGGCATCGTTATCGCCGAGCGCGAAGGCAAGGACAAGCCACTGATTTATGTGAACCCGGCCTTCGAGCGCATGACTGGCTACACCCTCGACGAAATCCTCTATCAGGACTGCCGCTTCCTGCAATCGGGCGATCGTGACCAGCCGGGGCTGATGGCGATTCGCGAAGCCCTGGAGAGTGGCGGCGGCTGCCGGGAAATCCTGCGCAATTATCGCAAGGACGGCACACATTTCTGGAACGAGCTGTCGTTATCGACGGTTTACAACCCGGCCGACAAGCAGACCTACTTTGTCGGTGTGCAGAAGGATGTGACCGTTCAGGTCAAGGCCCAGCAGCGTGTCGCGCAACTGGAAGCCCAGTTGGCTGACCTCAAGGCGGAGCTTGCGGCACTCAAGGCGACGAGCGGATCTAACAAAAACTAGAAAACGCGGTCTTTAGAGAGATAATGGCGTTTTAATACCTTTTTCTTGAGCAAGATCAATGCAACGCGACGCGCTTTTGACGCAGGACGAGCTGGATTTTATTCAGACCATGCACCATAACCCGCAACTCAATATGCGGGACGCGTCGTCGAGCCTGACGGTCAATGGCGGTGCGCAGATTCGTGATCTGCTCACCCGCCTGGCCGCCCATGACCATGTCACCCTCCAGGCCCAATTCGACAACCAGCAAATGACGTTTCCGCTGCAATTGGTGGAAGACGAGTTTCATGCCGTGCATCTGCGGCTGGGTGTACCGAGTATTTTCGAAGACGGGCCGATGATCCGCCCGTGGCGCCTGGCGCTCGAAGAGCCGGTGCCGCTGGAAAACATCAAGGGCCAGCCCGGTGCGCTGTGGGTGCATGAGGTGTCATTCAAGGGATTGCTGGTGGAAATTCGCGGGCGGATCAAGGCGCCAAGAACCTTTTCGCTGTGGTTCAGTCCGTCCGGGTACGAGCGCATTTCGGTGCGGGGCACGCTGGAACGGGAAACTGCCCGAGGATTGTTCGCCTACCGCCTGAGCCAGAACGATGTGGATGAGACCGAGCGCCTGCGCCAGTTTATCCTGCAGCAACACCGCCTGTTTCACCCCGAAGTCCACGCCTGAAGTCAGGTATCCAGGTTACCGCGCAGAAACTGCTGCAAGCGGCGCTGCATCAATCGCCCTTCGTTACCCAGGCAGCCGACGGATGAACCCGCCAGTTGTTCCTGCGCCAACTCCGCCGCATCGCCGGCCAGCAACAGCGGGCAATCCAGGGTCAGGGCCAGCCGTTCAAGGCGCCGAGGCAAGCCATTGGCCGGCGAGTGATTGGAGAACACCACAAGGGCTTGTGGCCTGGTTTTTTCACAGACAAGGGTCAATTCATCCATCGGCTGGCCCACAGCCAGAACCTTGACCGCCAACTCGTCACCGCTCATCAACAGGCCCGCGACCAACAACTCCAGCTCTCGGCACTCCCCCGCAATGGCGGCCAGCAATACCCGCGGCGCCGCTGAGGCACAGCCTATCTGCAGGCGTTTCCAGGTTCGGCTGCGCAGGAATCCATCAAAAAACAGCCATTCACTGGTTTGGCCAAACAACCCCTGATGTCGCAACAGTTGCTGCCAGAGGGGCATCAGGATGTCCTGGAACACCACCGCGACCGGGTAGGCAGCGAAAATCTGGCCATACAACCTGTCCAGTTGCCGGTCGTCGAAGGCACCGACGGCCGTTCGCAACTGCGCCTGCCATTGGGCCCATTCATGCTCTGCACCTGCCGGCGAAGCAGCCGCCGCTTCGACTTGATGATCGTCGCGCGCGAGGATCTTGCCGACCTTGCTCACGGCCACGCCACGCTCGATCCAGTCAAGAATGCGATGAACGGTCTCGATATCGGTGCGCGAATACAGGCGGTGCCCACTTTCGGTGCGAACCGGGTGGATCAGCCCGTAACGCCGTTCCCAGGCACGCAAGGTGACAGGGTTGATGCCTGTCAATCTCGCGACTTCGCGAATCGGAAACAGCTCATCGGAATCGGCAGGGTTGCCAAGGGCCATTTCGGGACGTGGAACAGTCATTACAGACATCAGGGCATCAATATACTGTCAGGAACTTGGATCCCATTTAACGCCCATACAGCTGTCCGATTCAAGGTCTTCGACAAGCCGACCAATGTCGCTGGTGTATTTCTGCAAAACAGGAATAATCCTTGCCTGTTTTTTCAACGTGGCTGCTTACCCCGCAGCTTCGTTCGTGCGCCGCCTACCCGGCCCAGTGCACCTGATCCTTATGGAGATACACAATGTCTACCTCCCCCGTCACCCTGATGGTTGCGCGCCGCGTGGCCAAGGGTCGCTATGAAGAGTTGATGGCCTGGCTGCGCGAAGGCGAGCAATTGGCCACGGACTTCCCCGGTTACCTGGGTTCAGGCGTGCTTGCACCGCCGCCCAACGATGACGAGTTCCAGATTATTTTCCGCTTCGCCGACGAAAAAACCCTGCATGCGTGGGAGTTTTCCGCCTCCCGTGGTGCATGGCTCGGGCGTGGCAGTGAGCTGTTTGCTGCGCCGTCGGAGCATCGCGTACGCGGTATCGACGGCTGGTTTGGCGCCGCCGCCGCACGTCCGCCGCGCTGGAAGCAGGCCGTGGCCATCTGGCTGGCATTTTTCCCGGTGTCGCTGCTGTTCAACTTCGGCCTTGAGCCGCTGCTCAGCGAGTTGGGGTTGTTGAGCCGTGTGCTGGTCAGCACCCTCGCGCTCACGCCATTGATGGTTTACTTCTTTATCCCGTTGTCGACCCACCTGCTGGCCGGCTGGCTGCATCCGGCGCCAGCCCGGGTAAAGGCCACCGAAGCCGCTGCTTGAGTACAAGGGAGGCCGCTCGCTGGTATAGTTTTAGCCTGCCAGCGATTCGAGCCTCCCATGTCTTCAACACCCGCCCCGATCCTGATCACCGGTGCCGGCCAGCGCGTCGGCCTGCATTGCGCCCAGCGCCTGCTGGACGAAGGGCAACCAGTGATTTTCAGCTACCGCACCGAACGTCCCGGCGTGCAAGCCTTGCGCGAACGCGGTGCGATCGGTGTGTTTGCCGACTTCTCCAACGAGACCGGTATTCTCGCCTTCATCGACGAACTGAAGACGCACACCCAAAGCCTGCGGGCGATCATTCATAATGCCTCGGCCTGGGAAGCGGAAGCGCCCGGCGACGAGAGCCGCGCCTTTACCGACATGTTCAGCGTGCACATGCTTGCGCCGTACCTGATCAACCTGCATTGTGCTTACCTGCTGCAACGCTCCACGCCTGCGGATATCGTGCACATCAGCGATGACGTGACCCGCAAGGGCAGCCGCCAGCACATTGCCTACTGCGCCACCAAGGCCGGGCTCGACAGCCTGACCTTGTCGTTTGCCGCGCAGCTTGCACCGGATATCAAGGTGAACGGCATTGCCCCGGCAATGGTGATGTTCAACGAGGGCGACGACGCGGCTTACCGCGCCAAGGTCCTGGCCAAGGCGGCACTGGGCATCGAGCCCGGCCCCGAGGTGATTTACCAGAGCGTGCGCTACCTGCTGGATAACCCGTATGTCACCGGTACCACCCTGACCGTCAACGGCGGGCGGCATATCAAGTAAGCCGTTTGCGAGGATGTTGTATGACTTTGTCCCTGCCCCACCACTACCGCGAGATCCTCAAGGGCCTGGGTGAAGACCCCGAGCGCGAGGGTTTGCTCGACACGCCAAAGCGTGCCGCCAAGGCCATGCAGTACCTGTGTCACGGCTACGAGCAGAACCTGGAAGAAATCGTCAACGGTGCGCTGTTTGCCTCCGACAACGACGAGATGGTGATCCTCAAGGACATCGAGCTGTATTCGCTGTGCGAGCATCACCTGCTGCCCTTTATCGGCAAGGCCCATGTGGCCTATATTCCGACCGGCAAGGTGCTCGGCCTGTCGAAGCTGGCGCGTATCGTCGACATGTTCGCCCGTCGCCTGCAGATCCAGGAAAACCTCACGCGGGAAATTGCCGACGCCATCCAGACCGTGACCCAGGCCGCCGGCGTGGCGGTGGTGATCGAAGCCAAGCACATGTGCATGATGATGCGCGGTGTCGAAAAACAGAATTCAACCATGAACACCTCGGTGATGCTCGGCGCCTTCCGCGAGTCGAACACCACGCGCATGGAGTTCCTGCAACTGATTGGACGGAGCAAGTAGCAATGCCACAACTTCAGCCAGGCATGGCGCGCATCCGGGTCAAGGACCTGTGCCTGCGCACGTTTATCGGGATCAATGAGGATGAAATCCTCAACAAGCAGGATGTGTTGATCAACCTGACCATCCTGTATGCCGCCCAGGAAGCCGTGCGCGACAACGACATCGACCACGCGCTGAACTACCGCACCATCACCAAGGCGATCATCGCCCATGTGGAGGGCAACCGCTTTGCCCTGCTGGAGCGCCTGACCCAGGAGATCCTCGACCTGGTGATGAGCAATACATCGGTGCTGTACGCCGAAGTCGAAGTCGACAAACCCCATGCGTTGCGTTTTGCCGAATCGGTGTCGATCACCCTGGCGGCCAGTCGCTAACCCTTACCTTTGCAGTGAGCATCATGAACGATCAACAACGCCTCGAACTCGAAGCCGCCGCCTTCCGCCGGCTGGTGGCCCACCTGGACAGCCGCAAGGATGTGCAGAACATCGACCTGATGAACCTCTCGGGCTTCTGCCGCAACTGCTTGTCCAAGTGGTACAAGGCCGAGGCCGACGAGCGCCAGATCGAGCTGAGCCTCGATGACGCCCGTGAAGTGGTGTACGGCATGCCGTACGCCGAGTGGAAAGCCCAATACCAGCAAGAAGCCAGTGCCGAACAGCAAGCGGCATTCGCCAAAGGAAAACCCCATGACTGACCTGAACACCCTGCGCGCCAGCCTCAACAGTGGCAAACATGTTTTTGCCGATACCCTGGCCTTTGTAGCTGCCGGTTACGACTACCAGCCACAAGCGTTCACCAATGGCAGCGTGGAAAACGCCGCCGGGCAGAACGAAGGTTCGTGCAAGACCCTGGGCCTGGCGCTGCTGGAAGGCTTGAGCGACCATGAAGCGCTGTTGGCGTTTGGCGAGCATTACCGTTCGGTGCTGGCCACGCCTGAAGGCAGTGACCATGGCAACATTCGTGCGCTGATCGAGCATGGGTTGGCGGGTGTGAAGTTTGCCGCACAGCCACTGACCCGCAAATCCTGAGTCAGACATAGATCAAAATGTGGGAGCGGGCTTGCTCGCGAAAGCAGAGTGTCAGTCAATACATCGGGTGACTGACACACCGCTTTCGCGAGCAAGCCCGCTCCCACATTTGGACTGCGGTGATCATCAAATCCCGTGCATAAAAAAACCGGCCTCGCAGCCGGTTTTTTTGTTTCTACGGTTTAGAACGAAGCGTCCTTCAAACCGTCGAGGTAACGCTCGGCATCCAGTGCCGCCATGCAACCGGCGCCGGCGGAGGTGATCGCCTGGCGGTACACGTGGTCGGCCACGTCACCGGCAGCGAAGATACCTTCGATGTTGGTGGCAGTCGCATTGCCTTCACGGCCGCCCTGCACGATCAGGTAACCGTCTTTGGCATCCAGCACGCCTTCGAACAACGAGGTGTTCGGAGTGTGGCCGATGGCGATGAACACGCCGTCGACTTTCAGCTCGTCGAAGCTGCCGTCGTTGTTCTTCAGGCGAGCACCGGTCACGCCCATGTTGTCGCCCAGGACTTCATCCAGGGTGGCGTTGAGCTTGAGGATGATCTTGCCTTCGGCCACGCGGGCATGCAGCTTGTCGATCAGGATCTTCTCGGCGCGGAAGGTCTCGCGACGGTGAACCAGGGTCACGGTGCTGGCGATATTGGCCAGGTACAGCGCCTCTTCCACCGCGGTGTTGCCGCCACCGACCACAGCCACTGGCTTGTTGCGGTAGAAGAAACCGTCGCAGGTCGCGCAGGCGGAAACGCCCTTGCCCATGAACGCTTCTTCCGACGGCAGGCCCAGGTACCGAGCGCTGGCGCCGGTGGCGATGATCAGCGCGTCACAGGTGTACACGCCGCTGTCGCCGGTCAGGCTGTAAGGCTTCTTGGAGAAGTCGACCTTGTTGATGTGATCAAACACGATCTCGGTTTCGAAACGCTCGGCGTGCTCTTTCATGCGCTCCATCAGCACCGGGCCGGTCAGGCCGTGGACGTCGCCCGGCCAGTTGTCGACTTCAGTGGTGGTGGTCAACTGACCGCCCGCTTGCATGCCGGTGATCAGCAACGGCTTGAGGTTGGCCCGGGCAGCGTAGACGGCAGCGCTGTAACCGGCAGGGCCGGAACCGAGAATAATCACTCGCGAATGACGGGTATCAGACATGACTCACTCCTATCGACCGTCCGGACTACAGAACGGCTGGAATAAAAAAGGACCGCGAAGCACTTGGGGAAGGCTTGAACTCGCAGATCCTGAAAATAATGGGTGCAGCGTATAGAGGGAGGCAAGATTAAGGAAATACGGATTAACAATCCAGCTCATAGGTGGTCTCTATCCCATGCCTTCTATTAATCGACACCTTTGTTACCGTTAATGTCGCGATGCGGGCCGTGCTTTCCCGGTACTCCCAAAGCCGGTAAGGTCGGCGCGTTCGCCCCTATTGCCCGGAGTTATCCATGCCCGCCCCCGTTCTTTCAGGCCCACAGTACCTGCGCGAAGGTCTCAAACTGGTACTCAGCCCCGGCCTGCGGCTGTTTGTGCTGCTGCCGCTGGCAATCAACCTGATCCTGTTCGTCGGATTGATCTACTTCGCCGGCCATCAGTTCAGCCTGTGGGTCGACACACTGATGCCGACCCTGCCGAGCTGGCTGAGCTTCCTCAATTATCTGCTGTGGCCTTTGTTCGTGGTGCTGGTGGTGCTGATGGTGTTTTTCACCTTCACCATGCTTGCCAACATCATCGCCGCGCCGTTCAACGGCTTTCTGTCGGAAAAGGTCGAAGTGGTGGTGCGCGGCACCGATGATTTCCCGGCGTTCAGCTGGGGCGAACTGGCGGCCATGGTCCCGCGCACCCTGGCCCGGGAAATGCGCAAACTGGGTTACTTCCTGCCCCGGGCCATCGGCCTGTTTATCCTGTCGTTCATCCCGGTGGTCAACCTGGTGGCGGCGCCGCTGTGGCTGCTGTTTGGTGTGTGGATGATGGCGATCCAGTACATCGACTACCCGGCCGACAACCACAAGCTGGGCTGGAACGAAATGCTCGCCTGGCTGCGCCAGAAGCGCTGGCAGAGCATGAGTTTTGGCGGGATCGTTTACCTGGTGTTGCTGGTGCCGGTGGTCAACCTGCTGATGATGCCGGCAGCGGTGGCCGGGGCGACGTTGTTCTGGGTGCGTGAGCAAGGCGCCGAGGCCATGGCCATTAAAAAGGCCTGAGCCGTCACAAATCCATCATCCAAAAGACACAATGACGACATGGCCCACGCCGACACTGTGGGTCATGACGACAGCTTCGCTCCACATCACCCTGATCACCGAAACCTTCCCGCCAGAGATCAACGGGGTGGCCAATACCCTTGGCCGCCTGTGTGACGGTTTGCGCGCGCGCGGGCATCAAGTCGAACTGGTTCGCCCACGACAGGGCAGCGACCAGAGCCGGCCCAGCGACGACGGCCTGATGCTCTGTCGCGGCTGGCCGCTGCCGGGCTACCCGGGGCTGCAATGGGGCCAGTCGTCGATGCACAAGCTGTTGCGGCGCTGGACCCGCCAGCGCCCGGATGTGTTGTATATCGCCACGGAAGGCCCGCTGGGTTTGTCGGCGTTGCGGGCGGCGCGGCGCCTGGGGATCAGCGTGGTGAGTGGCTTTCACACCAACTTCCAGCAGTATTCCAACCAGTACGGCCTGGGCATGCTGAGCCGGGTGCTGACCCACTATCTGCGCTGGTTCCATAACCGCTCGACCCTGACCCTGGTGCCCAGCGCCAGCCAGCGACTGGAGCTGGAGCGGCGCCATTTCGAGCGCCTGGGCATGCTCGCGCGCGGTGTCGACAGCCAGCTGTTTCACCCGGCCAAACGCGACAATGCGTTGCGTGAAAGCTGGGCACTGACCAGTGAGCAAACTGCCGTGCTGCATGTCGGCCGCCTGGCCCAGGAAAAAAACCTCGGGTTACTCAAGCGCTGTTTCGAGACGCTGCAGGACACGTATCCACTGCGCCAGATGAAACTGATCATCGTCGGCGATGGCCCGCAACGGGCGATGCTGGAAAAGGAACTGCCGGAGGCGATTTTCTGCGGCACCTTGCGCGGTGAGGAACTGGCCCGGCATTACGCGTCCGGGGATGTGTTCCTGTTTCCCAGCCTGACCGAAACCTTCGGCAACGTGGTGCTGGAGGCCATGGCTTCAGGGTTGGGCGTGGTGGCATACGACCAGGCGGCCGCAACCCAGCACATTCGCCATGGCTACAGCGGCGTGCTGGCGATGCCGGGGGATGAAGAAGCGTTTTGCGATGCGGCCAATTGGCTGCTGGAAGAGCGCGAGAGCTTGCGCCGGGTGCGGCTCAATGCCCGGCAACACGCCAGCCGTCAGGGTTGGCCGGCGATTATCGAGCAGTTTGAGCGCCAATTACGCGGGGTGTGCGAGGACGAGCAACCGGTGCCCGCCCTGTCGCCCCTTACACCAACGTCGTCAACGCCTCACGACTGAACGGCAGGATGTCGCCTTCACGGCCTTCGCGAACCTTCAGTGCCCAATCCGGATCCACCAGCAGCGCACGACCCACAGCGACCAGGTCGAACTCGTCGTTGTTCAGGCGCTCCAGCAGTTTTTCCAGGCTGGCGGGTTGCGCCACTTTGTCGGTGTTGACCATGAACTGCAGGAACTCGCCGTCCAGGCCGACGCTGCCCACGGTGATGGTCGGCTTGCCGGTGAGCTTGCGGGTCCAGCCGGCCAGGTTCAGCTCGGAGCCTTCGAATTCCGGTTCCCAGAAACGGCGGGTGGAGCAGTGGAAAATATCCACGCCAGCGTCAGACAGCGGCTTGAGGAACTCACCCAAGGCTTCCGGGGTTTGCACCAGGCGCGCGGTGTAGTCCTGCTGCTTCCACTGGGAGAAACGCAGGATGATCGGGAAGTCCGGGCCCACGGCGGCGCGGACGGCCTGGATCAATTCGATGGCGAAACGCGAACGGTTGGCCAGGCTGCCGCCGTATTCGTCGGTGCGCTGGTTGGTGCCTTCCCAGAAGAACTGGTCCACCAGGTAGCCATGGGCGCCGTGGATTTCAACGCCGTCCATGCCGATGCTCTGGGCATCCTTGGCAGCCTGGGCGAACGCGGCGATCACGTCCTTGATGTCTTGCACGGTCATGCCGTGGACGACGACATTGCCGTCCTTGAGTTTTTCGGTGGGGCCGTAAGCCGGGACGCTGGCATCCGGCTCGGTGCCGATGCGCCGCACGCTGCCCACATGCCACAGTTGCGGAACGATCTTGCCGCCTTCGGCATGTACCGCGTCGACTACTTTCTTCCAGCCGGCCAGGGCGGCTTCACCGTAGAAGTGCGGGACGTTCGGGTAGCCGTTGGAAGCCGGGTGGCCGACCACGGTGCCTTCGGTGATGATCAGGCCGACACCGGCGGCGGCGCGGCGGCGGTAGTACTCGATCACTTTGGAGTTGGGCACGCCACCCGGAGAAAAGGAACGGGTCATCGGCGCCATGACCACGCGACTCGGCAGTTGCAGTGCACCGAGCTGGAACGGTTTGAACAAAGCTTGGACAGGCATGGGAGCACTCCATCGGAAAGGAATTTATGATGTGGATAATATGGAGTGTGCAGCGTGTTGGATAGCACTATTGATTGGGGTGATTAAGGGGTAAAAGCGGGAGGGCATGGGGCTGCTTCGCAGCCCAGCGGGAGCAAGCTCCCTTGCCACAGCAAGCTCCCTTGCCATAGGAAACTCCCTGCCACAGGAAGCTCCCTTGCCACAGAAACTCACTCGACAATGCTGAAAGTATCAGTTCAATGCTTTTTCGATCGCCTGAATAATGGAGGGGTCATCCGGCGGTGTACGCGGCGAGAAACGCGCCAGCACCCGGCCGTCCTTGCCCAACAGGAATTTCTCGAAGTTCCAGGTGATGTCCCCGGGAAATTCGGCGCCCTCGCCCGCCAGCAATCGATACAGCTGGTGGCGATCGTGGCCATTCACCTCAAGCTTGCTGCCCAGGGGAAAGGTCACGCCGTAGTTGAGGCTGCAGAACTCCTGGATTTCTTCTTCAGTACCCGGTTCCTGCCCGGCAAATTGATTGCACGGCAGCCCTAGCACTGTGAAACCCTGGTCTTTGTATTGCTGATAGAGGTTTTCCAGCGCGGCGTACTGTGGGGTCAACCCACATTTGGAGGCGACGTTGACCACCAGCACGACTTGCCCCTTGAAGGGCGCCAGAGGCAGCTCCTGACCATCCAGGGCTTTGAGTTTAAGGTCGTGGAAAGCACTCATGACGAACTCCAGATATCCCATGTTCTTCGTAACGGCCATTCGAGATTACAGCCGCCAAGTCGGCAAGAATAGCCGCCAAATGAAAAAGGCGCCCGAAGGCGCCTTTTTCCAACTGACAGAGCGTCGCTCAGTCAATTAATGGTGGTGACCACCTTCGCCGTGCACGTGGCCGTGGGCCACTTCTTCCTGGGAAGCGTCACGGATAGCGACGATCTTCACCTGGAAGTTCAGGCGCTGGCCAGCCAGCGGGTGGTTGCCGTCGACGGTCACGTCGTCGCCGTCCAGGTCACGGATGGTGACGATTTGCATCTGGCCGTCCGGAGCGGAAGCGTGGAACTGCATGCCCACTTCCAGCTCGTCGACACCTTCGAACATGCTGCGGCTCAGGGTGCTGACCAGTTCGGCAGCGTATTCGCCGTAGGCATCTTCAGGTTCTACGGCAACGGTCAGTTCGTCACCGACCTCTTTGCCTTCCAGGGCCTTTTCCAGGCCCGGGATGATGTTACCTGCACCTTGCAGGTAGACCAGCGGCGCGCCGCCGGCAGAACTGTCGATGACCTCACCAGCGTCGTTGGTCAGGGTATAGTCAATGGAGACAGCCTTATTGGCGGCGATCGGCATGGGGCGAGACCTTTTGCAGAAGAATGAAGAACGGACAAGTCTAAACAAGGATTTGCCCGAAAGCGAACACAACCCGGACGGACGGGGTCGAACAACTGACCCGACGGTCGTCGGATTTCACCAGGACGAAGACCGGCACTGGGTCGTCGAGCTTTCCTGCGGCCACACCCAGCACCTGCGCCACCAGCCACCCTGGCAATCCCGGGCCTGGGTCACGGACCCGGCGCAACGCCTTGAAAAAATAGACAAGCCCTTTACGTGCGGCTGGTGTGCGCAAGGCTCAGATAAAGATAACCTTGGCACCTGATTCCCGGTAGGCAGCCAGCCATAGGCCGCCACCGAAGCCATGCACCTCCAGAGAATTCGCATGCAGACTTTTTTTATCGCGCCCACCGATTTTGGTGTGGGTCTGACCTCCATCAGCCTTGGGCTGGTGCGCACCCTTGAACGGGCCGGGCTGAAAGTCGGCTTCTTCAAACCGATTGCCCAGCCGCACCCCGGCGACACCGGCCCCGAGCGCTCTACCGAGCTGGTGGCCCGCACCCACGGCCTGAAACCGCCCCAGCCTCTGGGCCTGGCCCATGTCGAACGGATGCTCGGCGACGGCCAGCTCGACGAGCTGCTGGAAGAAATCATCACCCTTTACCAGCAAGCCGCCGTGGGCAAGGACGTGCTGATCGTCGAAGGCATGGTGCCGACCCGCAGTGCCAGCTATGCGGCCCGGGTCAACCTGCACCTGGCCAAGAGCCTGGACGCCGAGGTGATCCTGGTCTCGGCCCCGGAAAACGAAGTGCTGACCGAACTCTCCGGCCGCGTGGAATTGCAGGCCCAGCTGTTCGGCGGCCCGAAAGATCCAAAAGTGCTGGGTGTGATCCTCAACAAGGTGCGCACCGACGAAAGCATGGAAGCCTTCTCGGCGCGGCTCAAGGAGCATTCGCCTTTGTTGCGCAGCGGCGATTTCCGCCTGTTGGGCTGCATTCCCTACCAACCGGAACTCAACGCCCCGCGCACCCGCGACGTGGCCGACCTGATGGGCGCGCAGATCCTCAACGCCGGCGATTATGAAACCCGGCGCATGACCAAGATCATCATCTGCGCGCGCACCATGCGCAACACCGTGGAGCTGCTCAAGCCCGGCGTGCTGGTAGTGACCCCCGGCGACCGCGACGACATCATCCTCGCCGTCAGCCTGGCCGCCATCAACGGCGTGCCGCTGGCGGGCCTGTTGCTGACCAGCGACACCCTGCCCGACCCACGGATCATGGACCTGTGCCGTGGCGCGTTCCAGGCCGGGCTGCCGGTGTTGTCGGTGAGCACCGGCTCGTATGACACGGCCAACCAGCTCAACAGCCTGAACAAGGAAATCCCGATTGATGACCGCGAACGTGCGGAGATCATCACCGACTTCGTCGCCAGCCACCTCGACGCCCGCTGGCTGCACCAACGCTGCGGCACGCCGCGGGAGATGCGCCTGTCGCCGGCGGTGTTCCGTTATCAACTGATCCAGCGCGCCCAGGCGGCCAACAAGCGCATCGTGTTGCCCGAAGGCAGCGAGCCGCTGACCGTGCAGGCCGCCGCCATCTGCCAGGCACGCGGGATCGCCCGTTGCGTACTGTTGGCCAAGCCGGCCGACGTGGAAGCCGTAGCCCGCGCCCATGGCATCGAGCTGCCCGAAGGCCTGGAGATTCTCGACCCCGACCTGATTCGCCAGCGCTACGTGGAACCGATGGTGGCCCTGCGCAAAACCAAAAGCCTCAACGCGCCGATGGCCGAGCAGCAACTGGAAGACACCGTGGTGATCGCCACCATGATGCTCGCCCTGGATGAAGTGGACGGCCTGGTCTCCGGCGTCATCCACTCCACTGCCAATACCATTCGCCCGGCCCTCCAACTGATCAAGACCGCGCCGGGCTGCACCCTGGTCTCGTCGGTATTTTTCATGCTGTTCCCCGAGCAAGTGCTGGTATACGGCGACTGCGTGATGAACCCGCACCCCAGCGCGGCGGAGCTGGCGGAAATCGCCCTGCAAAGCGCCGACTCGGCCGCCGCATTCGGTATCACGCCACGGGTGGCGATGATCAGTTACTCCAGCGGTGATTCGGCCACGGGCGAGGAGGTCGAGAAGGTCCGCGAAGCCACCCTGCTGGCCCACGAAGCCCAAAGCTCGCTGCTGATCGACGGCCCGTTGCAGTACGACGCCGCCGCCAACGAAAGCGTGGCCCGGCAACTGGCGCCCAACAGCCTGGTGGCGGGCAAGGCCACGGTGTTCGTGTTCCCGGATCTCAACACCGGCAACACCACCCACAAGGCCGTGCAGCGCAGTGCCGATTGCGTGAGCCTGGGGCCGATGCTGCAAGGCCTGCGCAAACCGGTGAACGACCTGCCCCGCGGGGCGCAGGTGGACGACATCGTGTACACGATCGCATTGACCGCGATTCAAGCCGCCAACCGACCTATGGATGTCTAAATGCTGGATTTTCTACCTGCCGCCGTGCGCGGGGTGATCGCCTCGCTGTTGCTGGCGTTGAATACGATTTTGCTGTGCTCGTTCCTGTTTATCGTGGCGCTGTTCAAGGCGCTGCCGTTTGCCAAGCGCTTCAGTGAATGGCTGATGAACCAGACCCACGAGGCCTGGATCAGCAACAACAAGGCCTGGATGAACCTGGTGCGACGCACCCGTTGGCACCTGAAAGGCCTGGAAGGCCTGGACTATGAACACTCATATCTGGTGACCAGTAACCACCAGAGCTGGGTCGATATCATGGTGCTGCAATACGTGCTCAACCGGCGCATTCGCCCGCTGAAGTTCTTCCTCAAGCAAGAGCTGATCTGGGTCCCGGTGATTGGCTTGGCGTGGTGGACGCTGGGCTTCCCGTTCATGAAGCGCTACACCAAGGCGTACCTGGAAAAGCACCCGGAAAAGAAAGGCAAGGACCTGGAAACTACCCGCAAGACCTGCGCGAAGTTTCGCCACAACCCGGTGGGAATCTTCAACTTTGCCGAAGGCACGCGGTTTACCCCGGGCAAGCATGCACAGCAACAGTCACCGTTTCGCTACCTGCTCAAGCCCAAGGCCGGCGGCATTGCCTTTGTGCTGGATGCCATGGGTGAACAGCTGAAGTCGCTGGTGAACGTGACCATTCACTATCCTGGTGGGCGCCCCGGTTATTGGGATTTGCTGTGCGGGAATGTGAAGGACGTTGTCGTGCAGTTTGAAGAGGTGCGGATTCCGGCCGAGTTTATCGGCAAGAATTACGAGCAAGATGGGGAGTATCGGTTGGCGTTCCAGGGCTGGATCAACCGGTTGTGGGAAGAGAAGGATGTGTTGCTCGCCAAATTGCACACAGATTATCCCGCCAGTCACTGATCAAAATGTGGGAGCGGGCTTGCTCGCGAATGCGGTGTGCCAGCCTATACATGTGGCGGCTGACACTCTGCTTTCGCGAGCAAGCCAGCTCCCCCATTTGACCGAGTTGTTTCCAAGGCCCCATAAAAAAAGCCCACCAACATGGCGGGCTTTTTTGTGCACTTGAAGCTTAGATCGCGCCGCGCTGGCGCAGCAGGTCCAGCACTTGCTTGACGCTGTCTTCCAGCGACAACGCCTGGGTGTCGATCACCAGGTCCGCATTCAACGGTACGTCATACGGGAACGACTCACCCGGGATGTTATCGCCGCCCGCCGCGTACAAACCTTGCGGATCACGCTCGGCACACACCAAAGGCGAAGCCTGCACGTACACGGTCAGCAAACGATCACCGCCGATCAGCGCCTTGGCCTGTTCACGCCCTTCAGCATCCGGGGCAACAAACGCCGCCAACGTCAGCAAGCCGGCTTCGTTGAACTGACGCGCCACGTGCGCGGCACGACGCCAGTTCTCGGTACGCCCGGCACGGTCCTGCGGCAAGCCCTTGTTCAGGTCGTGGCGCAGGTTCTGGCCGTCCAGCACAAACACCGCACGGCCCATGTCGAACAGCTTGCGTTCAACCGCGTAGGCCAGGGTGCTTTTGCCGGCGCCCGACAAGCCGCTGAACAACACGGTCGCCGGTTGCTGGCCGAAGCGCTGGGCGCGTTCTTCGGTGGCCACGTGAGCCAGTTTGCCGTGCTGCGCCGCGCTGCCATGGGTCACCGGCGGCGCGATGATCATGCCCGCAGCCACGGTGCCGTTGGTCAAACGGTCGATGACGATGAACGAACCGGTGGTGCGGTTGCTCGCGTAACCGTCCAGGGCGATGACCGTGTCGAGGCTGACCTTGACCCGGCCGATCTCGTTCAACTGCAAGGCGCTCGCCGGGCCTTCTTCCAGGGTGTTCACATCCACGCGATGCACAATGCTGGTGATGGAACCCGGCACGTAGCTGGTGGCGCGCTTGATGTCGTATTTCTTGCCCGGCAGCATCGGTTCTTCAGCCATCCACACCAGCATGGCGTCGAAAGCGTCGGTCACTTGCGGCACGTTGTCGGCATGCACCAGCAGGTCGCCACGGGAGATGTCGATTTCGTCTTCCATGGTCAGGGTCACGGCCTGGCCGGGACCTGCGTTTTCCAGTTCACCTTCAAAGGTGACGATGGATTTGACGCGGCTGCTCTTGCCCGACGGCAGCACCACGACTTCGTCGCCCTTGTGCACGATGCCGCTGGCCAGGGTGCCGGCAAAACCACGGAAGTTCAGGTTCGGACGGTTGACGTACTGCACCGGGAAACGCAGGTCGGTGTAGTTGCGGTCATTGGCGATCTCGACGGTCTCGAGGATCTCCATCAGCGACTGCCCGGTGTACCAGGGCGAACGCTCGCTCTTGTTCACCACGTTGTCGCCCTTGAGGGCCGACATCGGCACGAAGGCCAGGGTGCTCGGCTTGAACGCGATACCGTCGGCAAACTTCAGGTAATCAGCCTTGATCGACTCGAATACGCTTTGGTCAAAGCCATTGATGTCCATCTTGTTGACGGCCACCACGATGTGCTTGATGCCCAGCAACGAGGCGATGAAGCTGTGGCGACGGGTCTGGGTCTGCACGCCGTAGCGGGCGTCGATCAGGATGATCGCCAGGTCACAGGTGGAGGCACCGGTGGCCATGTTGCGGGTGTACTGCTCATGGCCGGGGGTGTCGGCGATGATGAATTTGCGCTTGGCGGTGGAGAAGTAGCGGTAGGCAACGTCGATGGTGATGCCCTGCTCACGCTCGGCCTGCAGGCCGTCGACCAGCAACGCCAGGTCGATGTCGTCACCGGTGGTGCCGGATTTTTTCGAATCGCGGGTGATGGCTTCCAGGTGATCCTCGTAGATCATCTTGGAGTCGTGCAGCAGGCGCCCGATCAGGGTGCTCTTGCCGTCGTCGACGTTGCCACAGGTCAGGAAGCGCAACATTTCCTTGCGCTCGTGCTGGCCCAGGTAGGCGAGGATGTCCTCGCTGATCAAATCAGATTGATGCGACATGACAGCCCCTTAGAAATAGCCTTGACGTTTTTTATCTTCCATCGAGCCTGCACCATCGTGGTCGATGACACGGCCCTGGCGCTCGGAAGTTCGCGTCAGGAGCATTTCCTGAATGATGTCCGTCAGCGTCTCGGCTTCGGACTCCACCGCGCCCGTCAACGGGTAGCAGCCAAGGGTACGGAAACGTACTTTCTTTTTGACGATTCGGGCTTTGTCTTCGTCGGACAGGTGCTCGAGGATGCGGTCGTCGTCGATCATGATCAACGTGCCGTTCTTCTCGATCACTTCGCGTTCGGCGGCGAAGTACAGCGGGACGATCGGGATGCCTTCCAGGTAGATGTACTGCCAGATGTCCAGCTCGGTCCAGTTGGACAGCGGGAACACACGGATCGACTCGCCTTTGTTGACGTTGCCGTTGTAGACGTTCCACAGCTCCGGGCGCTGGTTTTTCGGGTCCCAGCGGTGCTTGCTGTCGCGGAACGAGTACACGCGCTCTTTGGCACGGGATTTCTCTTCATCGCGACGGGCACCGCCGAATGCAGCATCGAAACCATACTTGTCGAGCGCCTGTTTCAGGCCCTCGGTCTTCATGATGTCAGTGTGCTTGGCGCTGCCGTGGGTGAACGGGTTGATGCCCTGCGCCACCCCGTCCGGGTTGACGTGAGTGATCAACTCAAGACCAAGCTCTTCGACCATCTTGTCGCGGAACTTGTACATCTCCTGGAATTTCCAGCGGGTGTCGACGTGCATCACCGGAAACGGCAGCTTGCCCGGGAAAAAGGCCTTGCGTGCCAGGTGCAGCATCACGGCGGAGTCTTTACCGATCGAGTAGAGCATCACCGGGTTATCGAACTCGGCGGCGACCTCGCGGATGATGTGGATGCTTTCCGCCTCCAGCTGTTTCAGATGCGTCAGTTTGTCGACCATGGTTACTCACGGAAAAACGATCTTATGGACGGCCAGCGGGCCGTGTTCGAGCGGGGCATGCTAGCACAGCGCCTGATTCTATTGAGGGGGCTGGCTAGATCGAAACGGTATATCAATATACCGCTGGGTTTGGCTCGACTCGATCAAATGTGGGAGCGGGCTTGCTCGCGAATGCGGTGTGTCAGTCAATGCATATGGCGACTGATGCACCGCATTCGCGAGCAAGCCCGCTCCCACATGTGTCCGGTGGTGTTCGTTAGATCGGGTTTGGGCAATCGATGAAGATGTGTTCGAGGGCGAAGCGCCGTGCGAGGTAATCGCCCAAGGCTTGCACGCCGTAACGCTCGGTGGCGTGATGCCCGGCCGCTATGAAGCTGATGTCGTTTTCCCGGGCGCTGTGGAAGGTCTGCTCCGAGGCTTCGCCGCTCAGGTACAGGTCAACCCCGGCGAGCACCGCCTGGTCGATATAGCCCTGGCCACCACCGGTGCACCAGCCCACGCGGCGGATCATCTCGCTGCCTTCGATCAGCAGCGGCTCGCGGCCCATGGCTTCCTGCACGCGGCGGGCAAAATCACGGGGCGACGCCGGCTCGGCCAGGGAGCCCACCAGGCCGACGACCTTAAGGTTGTCCGGGTCCAGCGGGCCTTCGACGGTGATGTCCAGTTGCCGGGCCAGTTGCACGTTGTTGCCGACCTCAGGGTGCAGGTCCAGCGGCAAGTGATAGGCCAGCAGGCTGATGTCGTGCTTGAGCAGGGTTTTCAGGCGGCGCTGCTTCATGCCGGTGATGCACGGGCTTTCGCCTTTCCAGAAATAACCGTGGTGCACCAGCACCAGGTCGGCCTGGGCTTCGACCGCCGCGTCCAGCAATGCCTGGCTGGCGGTCACGCCGCTGACGATGCGCAGCACTTGCGGACGGCCCTCGACCTGCAGGCCGTTGGGGCAGTAATCGGCGATTTTGGCACTATTAAGGTAGCGGTCCGCTTCCTCGACTAAGGTGCTCAGGGCAACGGCCATAAAAGACTCCTAAATATCCCGTTCAGAGGCGCTCACGGCCTCGTATAATGCGCGACATTATGGGCGCTCTCCCGCCCCCTGCAACCTGTCAGGATTTTTCTTCATGCTCAAGGCACTGCGTTTTTTTGGATGGCCATTGTTGGCTGGCGTGCTGATCGCGATGCTGATTATTCAGCGTTATCCACAACTGGTCGGCCTGCCGACCCTCGATGTCAACCTGCAACAGGCACCGCAAACCAGCGCGGTGGTACAAGGCCCGGTGACTTACGCCGATGCGGTGGTGATCGCCGCCCCCGCCGTGGTCAACCTGTACACCACGAAGGTCATCAACAAACCGGCGCACCCGCTGTTTGAAGACCCACAGTTTCGTCGCTATTTCGGCGACAACTCGCCCAAGCAGCGGCGCATGGAGTCCAGCCTCGGCTCCGGTGTGATCATGAGCCCGGAAGGCTACATCCTCACCAACAACCACGTGACCACCGGCGCCGACCAGATTGTGGTGGCCCTGCGTGATGGCCGGGAAACCCTGGCCCGCGTGGTCGGCAGCGACCCGGAAACCGACCTCGCGGTGCTGAAAATCGATTTGAAAGGCCTGCCCTCGATCACCATCGGGCGCTCCGAAGGCTTGCGCGTAGGTGACGTGGCGCTGGCCATCGGCAACCCCTTCGGCGTCGGCCAGACTGTGACCATGGGCATCATCAGCGCCACCGGGCGTAACCAGTTGGGCCTCAACAGCTACGAAGACTTCATCCAGACCGACGCGGCGATCAACCCGGGCAACTCCGGCGGCGCGCTGGTGGATGCCAACGGCAACCTGACCGGCATCAACACCGCGATCTTCTCCAAGTCCGGCGGCTCCCAGGGCATCGGTTTCGCGATTCCGGTGAAGCTGGCCACTGAAGTGATGAAGTCGATCATCGAGCATGGCCAGGTGATTCGTGGCTGGCTGGGGATTGAAGTCCAGCCGCTGACCAAGGAACTGGCCGAGTCGTTTGGCCTGACCGGGCGCCCTGGCATCGTGGTCGCCGGGATCTTCCGCGACGGCCCGGCGCAGAAAGCCGGCCTGCAACTGGGGGATGTGATCCTCAGCATCGACGGCGAGCCGGCCGGAGATGGTCGCAAGTCGATGAACCAGGTGGCGCGGATCAAACCCACCGACAAGGTGGCGATCCAGGTGATGCGCAATGGCAAGGAAATCAAGCTGTCGGCGGAAATTGGCCTGCGTCCGCCGCCTGCACCGGTGAAAGAAGAGGAATAACGGCTTCGGGAGCCCGTTCGCGGGCTCCTGTTACCTAATATTTCAAAAGAAATTCATTCTCATTAGTCATGTTATATTGTTTCAATATCGCTATTGGAACGCTCTATCATGCCGTCTCGAAGATTTGCCCCGCTGGCGGGAATCGCCCTGGGTTTGCTGGTGGACCCGGCCTACGCCGAAGACACCGCCACCCTTGAACTGGAAGCCACCCGCATCACCAGCGAGGCGTACGAATCAGCCACCGGCCCGGTCAAGGGCTATCGCGCCACCCGCTCCGCCAGCGCCACAAAAACCGACACCGCCTTGCGGGATATCCCACAGTCCATCAGCGTGATTCCCGCTTCGGTACTCAACGACCTGGGCAGCACCAACGTCGAGCGTGCCCTTGAGTTTGCCGGCGGCGTGTCCAAACAGAACAACTTCGGCGGCCTGACGCTCTACGAATACAGCGTTCGCGGCTTCACCACGTCAGAGTTTTACGTGGACGGTTTCAGCGCCAACCGCGGTTACCCGAGCACGCCGGACGCGGCGAATATCGAGCGCATCGAGGTGCTCAAGGGCCCCGCCGCCAGCCTGTATGGCCGTGGTGACCCAGGCGGCACGGTGAATATCGTCAGCAAAAAGCCGCAGCCCGAGGCCTTCACCACACTGCAGACCAGCGCCGGCAGTTGGGACCGCTACCGCACCGCGCTGGACGTGAACACGCCGCTGGACAGCGAGGGCAACGTGTTATCGCGGGTCAACCTGGCGGTGGAAGACAACCACAGCTTTCGCAACCACGTTGAGGCCAAACGGGTCTTCGTCGCGCCCTCCATCAGTTGGCAACTGGACCCGGACACCCGCCTGCTGGTGGAAAGTGAATTCGTGCGTCACCGCTCCACTTTCGACCGCGGCATCGTCGCGCCCAACAACCGCTGGAGCGGCGTCTCCCGCTCGACCTTTCTCGGCGAGCCCGACGACGGCGATATCCGCAACCACAACAACCGCCTGCAAGCCAGCCTCGAGCATCACCTCAACGATGCCTGGCAACTGCGCCTGGCCAGCCATTACAAACAAGGCAGCCTGTGGGGCAACGCCTCGGAAAACCGCGCGCTGGATGCCGATGGCCACACCCTCAGCCGCCGCTACCGCGAGCGCTCCACCGGTTGGCATGACAGCATCACCCAGCTCGAGCTGCGCGGTCGGTTCGACATCGGCAGTTGGCAGCACGAATTGCTGATCGGCACCGAGTACGAGGACTACCGCAAGAAAGAACGGGTGACCGCCATCGCCGGCGGCGATTACGCCATCGACATCTATGACCCGGTCTATGGTCAGCCCAAACCGAACGGCAAGCGCTCCGGCACTGACTTTTTCGAACAGGTGAAAAGCCAGGCGCTGAACCTGCAGGACCAGATCATCTTCACCGACCGCCTGCGCGGGATGATCGGCGCGCGGTTCGAACACTTCGAGCAGCGCACCGACGACTTCAGCCGCAACCATGCCAAAAGCCGGCAGACCCACGACGCCCTGACCCAACGCGCCGGCCTGCTCTACCAACTGACGCCCGAAGTGGGCCTGTTCGCCAACGCCTCCACCTCGTTCAAACCCAACAATGGCCTGGACGCCGGCGGCAAATCCTTCAAGCCGGAAGAAGGCGTGGGGTATGAAATCGGGATCAAGAGCGAGCTGTTCGACGACCGCCTGAGCACCACCCTCGCCGCCTTCCATATCGAGAAAGAAAATGTCCTGGCCCTGGACCCGGCTACCGACACACAGCGCGCCATGGGCAAGGCCCGCAGCCAGGGTTTTGACCTGCAACTGACCGGCCAGGTGACTGACGCCGTACGGGTGATCGGCGCCTTTGCCTACATCGACGCCGAAGTGACCAAAGGCGACAAAGCCATCCCCACTGGCAGCCGGATTCTCGGCGTAGCCAAACGCAGCGCCAGCTTGCTCGGGGTGTATGAATTCCAGGACGGCCTGCTGCGCGGCTCCGACCTTGGCGCAGCCTTCACCTACGTCGGCGATCGCTCCGGTGAAGCCGGCAAAAGCTTTGAATTACCGGCCTACCACACCGTCGATTTGCTGGCCCATTACAAGGCCAGCGACAACGTCACCGTGGGCCTGAACCTCAACAACCTGTTCGATGAAAAGTACTACGAGCGCTCCTACAGCAACTACTGGGTCAATCCCGGCGAGCCGCGCAACTTCACCGTCAGCCTGACCCTCAACCTGTAAAAGGACGTCTCCATGCAAGCCTTCAAATCCCTGGCCGTGCTCGGCCTGCTGTTTGCCACCCAAGTCTCGGCCCACGGACTGTGGACCGAACAACGGCGCGGCAACATCGAAGTGATCTACGGCCACGGCGCCGAAGACAATGCGTTCAAGGCGCAGAAAATCAGCGGCGCCTGGGCCTACGACGCCAGCGGCAAAATGATCCCGGTGACCGTGGAACGTCTGCCCGACCATGCGCGCCTGAAGCCGCTCAAATCGCCGGCTGTACTGGCGGTCGCCCTGGATAACGGGATGTGGTCACAGACGCCTGACAAGAAGTGGATCAACGAGGGCCGCAGCAAGGTGCCGGGGGCGATTGAGTCGACCCAGACCTTCAAGTACAGCCTGGCGATCTACCAGCCGGGGACGAAGTTGCCGAAGCTGGATCAGATCAAGCTACTGATCTTGCCGGAAGTTGATCCGCTGACGGTCGGCCCGGGTAAATCACTGCCGGTACGGGTGCTGCTGGATGGCAAGCCGGCGGCTGGGGTCAAGCTGATCGGAGACTATCGCAACGCACCGAACACCCTGAGCACCGAGACCGATAAAGACGGTCGCGCCCAGGTGCTGGTGAGAAATGAAGGATTGAATGTGATTGCGGCGCAGGTGGAAATCCCGCTCAAAGACAATGCTGATGTCGCGACTCGCGGACTGTTCAGTTCCCTGACCTTTCTGGGCGAGCCGCATCACGAGTAACCCCGCAAATCCAAAGTGGGCACAGTCAATGTGGGAGCGGGCTTGCTCGCGAAAGCGGTGTGTCAGTCGCCATCTTCATTAACTGACCCACCGCCTTCGCG
>NZ_JACARS010000082.1:27182-106674 GCF_013386485.1 Pseudomonas sp. P7758
CAGTTCCCTGACCTTTCTGGGCGAGCCGCATCACGAGTAACCCCGCAAATCCAAAGTGGGCACAGTCAATGTGGGAGCGGGCTTGCTCGCGAAAGCGGTGTGTCAGTCGCCATCTTCATTAACTGACCCACCGCCTTCGCGAGCAAGCCCGCTCCCACATTTAGTCCTCACTCGGCTTGATTACAGTGCAACCGGCGCTCTTTCCAGTTCCCTGAGCTTTCCAGGGCGAGCCGCATCACGAGTAACCCCGCAAATCCAAAGTGGGCACAGTCAATGTGGGAGCGGGCTTGCTCGCGAAGGCGGTGTGTCAGTCGCCATCTTCATTCACTGACCCACCGCCTTCGCGAGCAAGCCCGCTCCCACACTCAGGCCTCACCCGGCTTGACTACAGCGCGACCGGCGCTCTTTCACACAGGGTATTGAGCGCCGCCGCCCACTGCGGGTCATCGTTCAGGCACGGCACCAACACCAACTCCTCGCCCCCCGCCTCGCGGAATTGCTCCAGGCCGCGATCACCAATTTCCTCCAGTGTCTCGATGCAGTCCGCAACAAACGCCGGGCACATCACCAGCAGCTTCTTCACGCCCTGTTGAGCCAACGCTTCAAGGCGTGCCTCGGTGTACGGTTCGATCCACTTGGCCCGGCCCAGCCGCGACTGGAACGCCACCGACCATTTGCCATCCGGCAAGCCAAGGCGCTCGGCAAAATCCCGCGCAACGCTGAAACACTGCGCGCGATAGCACGTGGCAAGCACCTCGGGAGAGGCGTTCTGGCAGCAGTTGGCGTCCTTGAAGCAGTGTTGCCCGGTAGGGTCGAGCTTTTTCAGGTGGCGCTCGGGCAACCCATGAAAGCTCAGCAGGAGGTGATCGAAATCCTCTTCCACATAGGCTCTGGCGCTGTTGGCCAAGGCGTCCAGGTACTCCGGTTCATCGTAGAACGGCTGCAGAATCGAAAACTCGATCGCCAGCTTTTTGTGCCGCACCACGCGCCGGGCCTCTTCGATTACCGTGGTCACGGTGCTGTCGGCAAACTGCGGGTACAACGGCGCCAGGGTCACTTTCTTGATGCCTTGGGACGCCAGCCGGGTCAGTACGCTTTCAATCGACGGCTCGCCATAGCGCATGGCCAACTCCACCGGCCCCTGGGTCCACTGTGCAGTCATCTGTTGTTGCAAGCGACGGCTAAGAACTACCAGCGGCGAGCCTTCGTCCCACCAGATCGAGGCGTAGGCATGGGCCGATTGCTCCGGGCGCTTGATCAGGATCAGCGACACCAGCAAACGCCGAACCGGCCATGGCAGGTCAATGACGTAAGGGTCCATCAGGAACTGATTGAGGTAGCTGCGCACATCCGCCACCGAAGTGGACGCCGGTGAACCCAGGTTGACCAGTAACAACGCGTGATCCGTCATGCAACATCCTATCTCTAGAGGCGGCTGGACAAGTCGTCCAGGGCCGCATGCAACTCAGTGAACTGGAAAGTGAAACCGGCCGCCAACAGCCGCTGCGGCAAAGCCCGCTGGCCACCCAGCAACAAACCGGACAACTCGCCCAGGCCGATACGCAAGGCAAACGCCGGCATGGGCATGAACGCCGGGCGGTGCAGCACCTTGCCCAGGGTCTTGGCGAACTCCAGGTTGCGTACCGGGTGTGGCGCGCAGGCATTATAAGGACCGCTGGCATCGGTCTTGTGCAGAAGAAAATCAATCAGGGCGATTTGATCCTTTATATGGACCCATGGCATCCACTGCCGACCATTGCCGATAGGCCCGCCCAGCGCCAGTTTGAACGGCAGCAACAGCCGCGACAAAAAGCCGCCCTCCGCCGCCAGCACCAGCCCGGTACGCACCAGCACCACGCGGATGCCCAATGCCTCGGCACGCTGGGCGGTTTCTTCCCAGGCAATGGATAACTGGCTGCCGAAATCGTCCTGCACCGGGCCGCTGTCTTCGGTCAGCTCGCGCTCACCACCGTCGCCGTACCAGCCCACCGCGGAACCGGAGATCAACACCGCCGGTTTGTGTTCAAGGCCCTCAAGCCAGGCCAGCAGCGTTTCGGTGAGGCCGATACGGCTGCTCCACAACAGCGCCTTGCGTTTATGCGTCCAGGGCCGGTCGGCAATCGGCGCGCCGGCCAGATTGACCACCGCGTCCACCGCCTCGTTTATGTCTTGCAGGCGGGCGACGCCACTCACCTGGGCGCCGCACAATTTAGCCACTTGTTCGGGATGGCGGCTCCAGACCGTGAGGCGATGGCCCTGGGCAAGCCAGTATTGGCAAAGTTGACGGCCGATCAAACCGGTACCGCCGGTCAGCAAAATGTGCATGAGTTGTTCCTCGTGTAACGTTCGCCGACCACCGTTAGTCTATTTTATAAACAGGGATGTTTTAATCGGGCGCAACGCTGGTTAAACCTTCAGGTTTAACCATAGGTCACGCCAAACGATCAGGTACGCCAAAACTTATACCAAAAAACAATATTGTACAGCTATTGGTGTCGGCGTAGTCTGTACCCAACGGTAAAACGAGGCCTCCCATGACTGTTCCCATCGCGATCATTGGCACCGGCATCGCCGGTCTCTCCGCCGCCCGAGCGTTGAAAGACGCGGGGCACGTTGTACAACTCTTCGATAAAAGCCGCGGCAGTGGCGGTCGCATGTCCAGCAAGCGCAGCGATGCGGGCTCGCTGGACATGGGCGCACAGTACTTCACCGCCCGCGACCGGCGCTTCGTCAACGAGGTGCAACGCTGGCAGGCCAATGGTTGCGCCGAGCAATGGAAGCCACAGCTGTACAACTTCAAGTCCGGCCAACTGACGCCCTCCCCCGATGAACAGATCCGCTGGGTCGGCACGCCGCGCATGAGCGCGATCACCCGCGCCCTGCTCGATGACTTGCCGGTGCAGTTCGGTTGCCGCATCACCGAGGTGTTCCAGGGTAAACATCACTGGAACCTGCTGGACGCCGACGGCGAAAGCCACGGCCCGTTCAGCCACGTGATCATCGCCACCCCAGCGCCCCAGGCCACTGCCTTGCTGGCCGCTGCGCCCAAGCTGGCGAGTGTCGCCGCCGGGGTCAAGATGGACCCGACCTGGGCCATTGCCCTGGCCTTCGACAAGCCGCTGGATACGCCCATGGAAGGCTGCTTCGTCCAGGACAGCCCGCTGGACTGGCTGGCGCGCAACCGCAGCAAACCGGGGCGCGACACCACCCTCGACACCTGGGTTTTGCACGCCACCAGCACCTGGAGCAAGCAACACCTGGACCTGTCCAAGGAAGCCGTGATCGAACACCTGCACGGCGCCTTCGCCGAACTGCTGCACAGCGCCATGCCGGCGCCTTCCTTCACCCTCGCCCACCGCTGGCTGTACGCGCGGCCGTCCACCAGCCATGAATTTGGCGTGCTGGCCGACGCCGACCTGGGCCTGTATGTATGTGGCGACTGGTGCCTGTCAGGCCGCGTGGAAGGTGCGTGGCTCAGCGGCCAGGAGGCGGCGCGGCGGTTGATCGAGCACCTGCGATGAACCGCATCAATCCCGCCAAGTTGCTGCTGTCGAAGTGGACAGCAGCCCGCCCGCAGCACAAGGAAAAACATTTTCTGGTGACCAAACTGCTGCGTGATGACGAAGGCGATGTGCAGGAAATCGAGCTGGAAGCCGTGATGAGCCATCGCGTGCAGCGCCTGGCCTGGCAAACCCTGCAAAACGCCGAAGACTGGAAAATCGGCTGGAAATAGCCATTCCGCAAATACCTGTACAAATTATTTGACTTGTACAGCTTCAAACCTATGATGAGATTAAGTTGTACAGGAATTTAACTCTGTACAGGAATTTCATCGAGGTTTGGCCATGTCCAGCACCCTGCCCGCCACCGGCAAACCGAAAATCGCCATCAGCGCCTGCCTGTTGGGCGAGAAAGTGCGCTTCAACGGCGGGCATAAACAATCCCAGCTGTGTAGCCAGACCCTGGCCGATTATTTCGACTTCGTGCCGCTGTGCCCTGAAGTCGCCATTGGCCTGGGCATCCCCCGCGAACCGATTCGCCTGGTGGGCGACCCGCTCAATCCACAGGCCGTTGGCACCGTAAACCGCGAACTTAACGTGACCCAGCCGCTGGACGATTACGGCCAGCAAATGGCTGCTGAACACACCGACCTCTGCGGTTACATCTTCATGCAGAAATCCCCGTCCTGCGGCCTGGAACGGGTCAAGGTCTATCAGGACAACGGCATGCCCATCGACGGCGGCGGGCGCGGCATCTACGCCCAGGCGTTTTGTGCACGCCACCCCAATCTGCCGGTGGAAGAAGACGGTCGGCTGAATGACCCGGTGCTGCGGGAAAACTTCCTGACCCGGGTGTTCGTCTACGCCACCTGGCAGCAACTGCTCGCCGAAGGCTTGACCCGTCACCGCCTGCTGGAATTTCACTCGCGCTACAAATACCTGCTGATGGCCCACAGCCCGGTGCATTACAAAAGCCTCGGCAACCTGCTGGGCAGCATGCCCAGGGACGTCGACCTCGACGCCTTGGCCGCCGGTTACTTCAGCGAACTGATGAGCGCCCTGACCCAGTGCGCCACACGCGGCACCCACACCAACGTGCTGCAACACATCAGCGGCTACCTCAAGCAAGCCATCAGCGCCGAAGACAAACAGGAAATGCAGACCATCATCAGCCAATACCGCCAGGGCATCGTGCCGCTGGTGGTACCGCTGACGCTGCTCAAGCACCACTTTCGCCAGCATCCGGACCGCTATATCGCGCAGCAGGCCTACCTGCAACCGCACCCGGAAAACCTCAGCCTGCGTAATGCGATTTAACCTATGACTTTTCCCCTGCAAGAACCTGGCGAAGACATCGCCGAGGCCATCGACCAAGGCTGGCTGCCGATCCGCGAAGTGGCGCGCCAGACCGGCGTCAACGCCGTGACCTTGCGCGCCTGGGAGCGCCGCTACGGCCTGATCGTGCCCCAGCGCACGCCCAAGGGGCACCGCCTGTTCAGTGCCGAGCACGTGCAACGCATCCATACCATCCTGACCTGGCTCAACCGCGGTGTGCCGGTCAGCCAGGTCAAGAGCCTGATCGACACCGCGCAAGCCACCAGCGAGCCGCCGGTGGAAAACGAATGGCACAACCGCCGCCAGCACCTGGTGCAGGCCATCAGCGAACTGGCCGAGCGCCGGGTGGATGATGCCTTCAACCAGGCCATGGCGCTGTACCCGCCGCGCACCTTGTGCGAGCAACTGTTATTGCCGTTGCTCAAGGAGCTCGAACTGCGCTGGCAAGGCCAGTTCGGCGCGCAGATGGAACGGGTATTTTTCTATTCCTGGCTGCGCAGCAAATTCGGTGCGCGGATGTATCACAACAACCGCCAGCTCAACGGCGCCCCCCTGCTGCTGATCAACCATTCCGACCTGCCGCTGGAGCCGCACCTGTGGCTCACCGCCTGGCTCGCCAGCAGCGCCGATTGCCCGGTGGAAGTTTTCGACTGGCCATTGCCGGTGGGCGAACTGGCCCTGGCCGTCGAGCATCTGCAACCCCGTGCGGTACTGCTGTATTCGAGCAAGGCACTCCATACCTCGGTGCTGGGCAAACTGTTGAGCGGCTTCAGTTGCCCAAAACTGATAACCGGACCAACGGTATGCATCCACCAGGCGGAGCTGTCCGTATTAACCCAAGAGATTCCTGAATTGCTCCTGGCCGAAGACCCGTTGTCGGCCCATCAGGTACTGATCCAGCGTGGACTTATTTAAATGCACTTGATCTGGCTGCGCACCGACCTGCGCCTACATGACAACACCGCCCTCGCCGCCGCCGCACAGCGTGGCCCGACAGCGGCCGTCTACCTGATCAGCCCCGGGCAATGGCTGGCCCACGATGACGCGCCGTGCAAGGTCGATTTCTGGCTGCGCAACCTGCAGCGCTTGAGCTCGGCACTGGGCGAGTTGAACATTCCGTTATTGATCCGCCATGCCGACACTTGGGATCAAGCACCTGAAGTTTTGGCAGGCCTGTGCCAGGAACTGTCGGTGGAGTCGGTACACGTCAATGACGAATACGGCATCCACGAAGAGCGCCGCGACGCCGCCGTGGCCAAGGCCCTCGAAGCTCAAGGCATCACGTTCCACACCTATCTGGACCAGTTGTTTTTCCAGCCCGGCAGCGTGCTGACCAAGACCGGCACCTACTTCCAGGTGTTCAGCCAGTTCCGCAAGGTCTGCTACAGCCGCCTGCATGGCGCCTTGCCGCGTTTGGTCGCCACGCCCAAGGCGCAGGCGCCGCTCAAACTCAAAAGCGACGAGGTTCCGGATCACGTCGAGGGCTTCGCTACCCCGAGCGAAGCCTTGCGCGCCCTGTGGCCTGCCGGCGCAGCCGAAGCCCGGCGCCGTCTCGACCAGTTTGCCGACGCACAAATCAGCTACTACAAGGACGAACGCGACTTCCCGGCCAAGCCCGGTACCAGCCAGCTTTCGGCCTACCTTGCAGCAGGCGTGGTTTCACCGCGCCAGTGCCTGCATGCCGCGCTGCAAAGCAACCAGGGTGAATTCGAAAGCGGCGACATCGGCGCGATTACCTGGATCAACGAGCTGCTGTGGCGCGAGTTCTACAAACATATTCTGGTGGGCTACCCACGGGTCTCGCGCCACCGCGCATTCCGTCCAGAGACCGAAGCCGTGGCCTGGCGCAACAGCCCGGAAGACTTGAAAGCGTGGCAGGAAGCACGCACCGGCCTGCCGATCATCGACGCCGCCATGCGCCAGCTGCTGGAAACCGGCTGGATGCACAATCGCCTGCGCATGGTGGTGGCGATGTTCCTGACCAAAAACCTGCTGATCGACTGGCGCGAAGGCGAGCGCTTTTTCATGCGTCACCTGATCGACGGCGACCTGGCAGCCAACAACGGTGGCTGGCAGTGGAGCTCGTCCACCGGCACCGACTCGGCCCCGTACTTCCGGATTTTCAGCCCCTTGAGCCAATCGGAAAAATTCGACGGCGAAGGTGTGTTTATCAAGCACTGGCTGCCACAGTTGTCGGCGCTGAACAAAAAGGAAGTGCACAACCCCGACGCCGTGGGCGGCCTGTTTGGTGTGGCCGACTATCCTCGTCCTATCGTCGATTTGAAAAAATCCCGCGAGCGCGCCCTCGCCGCTTTCCGCAGCCTGCCTTCACGCCAGGCGGTCGGAGGTGCTTATGAGTGATTTCCTGCGCCGCTTCGCCCAGGTGTTCGCCAGCGTGGACAAGCACAACCTGCACCTGCTCGACGGCCTGTACAGCCAGGACATCAGTTTCACCGACCCACTGCACGAGGTGCACGGGCTGCCGGCGTTGCACCGCTACTTCGCCGAGCTGTACGACAACGTTACCCAATTGCGCTTTGACTTCCATGGCTTTGATCAAGTGGCGGAAGGCGAAGGCTACCTGCGCTGGACAATGAGCTTCTGCCACCCGCGCCTGGCCAAGGGCGAAGTGATTCGTGTGGAAGGCTGCTCGCACCTGCTGTGGCGCGACAAGGTGTATCGCCACCGGGATTATTTTGACGCTGGACAGTTGCTGTATGAACACGTGCCGGTCCTTGGCGGTGTGGTCAGCTGGCTGAAAAGGAGAATGGGATGAGCCTTAACCTTCCACGTCGTTACTGGTTGACCGGTGCCAGCAGTGGCATCGGGGCCGAACTGGCGAAGACGCTGCTCGAAAGCGGTGCCCATGTGGCCCTCAGTTCCCGCTCCAAGGCGCCCCTTGAACAGCTTGCCCAGCAATATCCCGGGCAAGTACTGGTGGTGGCCGGCGACCTGACCAACAGCCAGACCGTACGCGAGATCGGTGAACACATCGCGGTGGCCTGGGGTTCGCTGGATACGGTGATCCTGAATGCCGGCACCTGCGAATACGTGGATGCAAGGCAATTCGACGCCTCGATCATCGAGCACGTGGTGCGCACCAACCTGCTGGCCAGCAGTTACTGCATCGAGGCCGCGCTGCCGCTGTTGCGCGCCGGTCATACACCGCACCTGGTCGGTGTGGCCAGTGCGGTGACCTACCTGCCGATGCCCAGGGCGGAAGCCTATGGTGCGTCGAAGGCCGGCCTGCGTTACCTGTTCGAGTCCCTGCGTATCGACCTGTCGCCTGAAGGGATCGACGTCACCGTGGTCAGCCCGGGGTTTGTCGACACGCCGCTGACCGCCCGCAATGATTTCCCGATGCCCCTGAGCTGGCCGGCAGACAAGGCCGCGCGACATATCTTCGCCAAGCTGCAAAACCGTCCATTGGAAATTGCCTTCCCTGCCCTGTTTATTGCCGCCTTGTGGCCACTGTCGAAACTGCCGAACCGCGTCCAGTTGATCATTGGCAAACGCATGCTGCGCAGCCCGCCGCCGAGAAAGGACGACCTGTGAAGATCGCCATTATCGGCAGCGGCATTGCCGGGCTGACCAGCGCCTACCTGCTCAGTCGCCGCCACGACATCACCCTGTTCGAAGCGGGCGACCGCATCGGCGGGCACACTCACACGGTGAATGTCACAGTGGAAGGCAAAAGCCATGCGGTGGACACCGGCTTTATCGTGTTCAACGACTGGACCTATCCCAACTTCATCAAGCTGCTGGGGCAAATTGGCGTGACGTACAAACCCACCGAGATGAGCTTTTCGGTGTGCGACCCGAACGCCGGGTTCGAGTACAACGGCAACAACCTCAACAGCCTGTTTGCCCAGCGCCGGAATATTCTGTCGCCGGGGTTCTGGGGCATGTTGCGCGATATCCTGCGCTTCAACCGCCAGGCGCCCCTGGACCTGCAAGAGCAACGCATCAGCGCCGAGATGACCCTGGGCGAGTACCTGCAAGCGGGCGGCTACGGCCAGCGATTTATCCAGCACTACATCGTGCCGATGGGCGCGGCGATCTGGTCGATGTCCCTGGCTGACATGCTCGGGTTTCCCCTGCAATTCTTCGTGCGGTTCTTCAAGAACCATGGCTTGTTGTCGGTGAGCAACCGGCCGCAGTGGTGCGTGATCGAAGGCGGTTCCAGCCGCTATATCGAACCGCTGACCCAGTCCTTCCGCGAAAATATCCGCCTCAATTGCCCGGTCACCCGGGTTGAGCGCTCAGCCATCGGCGCAGTTATCCACAGCGCCGCCGGCAGCGAGGCATTCGACAAGGTGGTGTTCGCCTGCCACAGCGACCAGGCCCTGGGGTTGCTGGGGGATGCGAGCCTGGCCGAGCAACAGATCCTTGGCGCCCTGCCCTACGCCGACAATGACGTCGTCCTGCACACCGATACCCGTCTGCTGCCCGAGCGCAAACTGGCCTGGGCCAGCTGGAATTACCGCCTGGATGGCCGCGCGCAAAAACAGGCGGCGGTGACCTACGACATGAACATCCTGCAAGGCATCGACAGCACCACCACCTTTTGCGTGAGCCTCAATCAAAAGGCGCTGATCAACCCGCTCAAAGTCCTCGCCCGCTACACCTACGCCCACCCGCAATACAGCCTGGCCGCTGTGGCCGCCCAAGCGCGCTGGGAAGAATTGCACGGCACGCAGCACACCTATTATTGCGGCGCCTACTGGGCCAACGGTTTCCACGAAGACGGCGTGGTCAGCGCATTGCGCGTGGCCAAGGCGTTCGGGGAAATCCTGTGAACAGCGCCCTGTACAGCGGCTGGATCGCCCATCGGCGGTTTACGCCAAAGGGCCATGCCTTTCGGTACCGGATCGGCCTGCTGTACCTGGACCTCAGCGAACAGGACGAAGTGTTCGGCTTGTCGCCATTGGCGGGTGAGCGCTGGGCGCCGTTCGCGTTTCGCCAGCAGGATTACCTGCGTGAATTGACCCGTCACGGCATGAGTTTGACCGATGCCGTGCGCCAAGAAGTCGGCAAGGCCCTGGGGCGCATCCCCTCGGGCGTTATCTGCCTGCTGACCCAGGCCCGCAGTTGGGGCCTGGCCTTTAACCCGGTGAGTTTCTTCTACTGCTTCGAGGCCGACGGAACGCTGGCCGCGATCCTTTGTGAAGTGACCAACACCCCGTGGCGCGAGCGCTATCACTACGTGCTGCCGGCCCAGGCGCTGCCTGCCGGTGAGCATCAGCACTTCGCCGTGGCCAAGGCGTTTCATGTGTCGCCGTTCTTGCCCCGGGACCTGGAATACCGCATGAGCTTCAGCCCGCCCGCCGCCAGGCTCGGCGTGCACATGGCCGACTGGCAGGGCGAACTGAAAGTCTTTGACGCCACCTTGAGCCTGCAACGCGAAGCCCTGAACCGCGCCAGCCTGCACCGCTACCTGTGGCGCTTCCCGTGGATGACCGCCAAGACCTGCCTGGCCATTTATTGGCAGGCCTTGCGCCTCTTGCTTAAACGCACGCCGATTTTTTCCCATCACGCCGCCGAAGGCGCTTCTCGCACCGCAGTCGGTTACACCAAGGATCGCCGCCATGAAATCCCCTAGCTTATCGGTCAAATCCAACCGCTTGAACGTCAACGGCATGACCGCCGCGCTGCTGCGCAAAGCCGTGCTGCGCCAGCTCGGCCAACTGCGCCACGGCCAGTTGGTGGTGATCGAGGACGGCGAACGGCAAGTCTTCGGCGCACGGGAAGCGCACCTGCTGGGGGAGATCCAGATCCTCGATTCAGCCGTGTGGGGGCTGGTGGCGGCCAACGGCTCCATCGGCGCCGGCGAGGCATTTATCCATGGTTACTGGAGCAGCCCGGACCTGACCGCCGTGGTACGGGTGATGGTCAGCAACCTCGACGTGCTGGATGCGCTGGAAGGTGGCCTGGCGAAACTCGCGCGGCCCTTCACCCAGGGCCTGCACTGGCTCAACCGCAACACGCGCAAGGGCTCGCAGAAAAACATCGCCGCCCACTACGACCTGGGCAACGACCTGTTCGAGGAATTCCTCGACCCGACCATGATGTATTCGGCCGCGCAGTTCCTCACCGCCGATGACACACTGGAACAGGCACAACTGAACAAACTGGAACGCATCTGCCAGAAGCTCGCGCTGAAACCGTCCGACCACCTGCTGGAAATCGGCACCGGCTGGGGCAGCATGGCGATTTATGCCGCGCAGCAGTACGGCTGCAAGGTCACCACCACGACCCTGTCCAAAGAGCAGTTTGCCTACACTGAAAAACGCATCGAGGCCCTGGGTTTGCAGAATCAGGTGACGTTGCTGCTGGAGGACTACCGCGACCTGACCGGGCAGTACGACAAGCTGGTGTCGATCGAGATGATCGAAGCCGTGGGCCACCGCTTCCTGCCGACCTATTTCAAACAGTGCGCGCAGTTGCTCAAGAGCAACGGCCTGATGTTGCTGCAAGCCATCACCATTCGCGAGCAGCGCTACGAACAAGCCAAGAGCAGCGTGGATTTTATCCAGCGCTATATCTTCCCCGGCGGCGCCCTGCCCTGTGTACAGAAGATGCTGGAGGTCGTCAGCCGCGACACTGACATGAACCTGCTGCACATGGAGGACTTCGGCCTGCACTACGCGCGAACCCTGCGCATGTGGCATGAGAACTTTCGCCGCGCCCACAGCCGCCTGACGGAAATGGGCTACGACGAATACTTCCTGCGGCTGTGGGAGTTTTACCTGTGCTACTGCGAAGGCGGCTTTATGGAGCGCACCATCGGCACCGCGCAGATGCTGCTGGCCAAGCCGGCGGCGCTGACCCAGCCACTGCTCGGGCGCTTTGATGCTTAAACCACTGGCAAATGCCGTGCTGTTCCAGTGCGGCTGGTTTGCCTGTGTGCTGGGCGGCGACAGTCTGTGGCTGTTGGTGGGGTTGGCGGTGCTGGTAATCCATCTGCTGTGGATAAGTTCGTGGTCAGCGGAAGGCCAGGTGATTCTTGCCGTCACCTTGTTGGGCACCGTGATCGACACCGTGCTACGAGCATTCGGCGTGTTTCATTTCAGCCTGCCCGGACCGTTGGCACCATGGTGGCTGATCCTGTTGTGGGCATTGCTGGCGACCACGCTGCGCCATTGCCTGGCCTGGAGCGCGCAGCCCTGGTGGCGTGCGAGTTTGTTGGGGGCGGTGGGTGGGCCGCTGTCCTATTACGCGGGCAGCCAACTGGCGGGGGTGAGTTTCGGCTATGGCACCGTGCCGACCGTCATCGGCCTGGCGTTACTCTGGGGGATGATTTTTCCGTTGTTGCATTGGGTCGCCAGGCAGTTGGCGCATTGACGTCCGTCAGGCCTTTCACACACCTATGAGCCGCTTGCCTTACACTGCGCGCCTATGACCAACATCCCCCATACCCAAATCGCCGAACCTGCCGTCACCTGCTCCACCTGCGCCGCGTGCTGCTGCCAGCTGGAAGTCATGCTGATCACCGACACCGGCGTGCCCGATCGCTTTATCGATACCGACGATTGGGGCGGCGAAGTCATGCTGCGCCTGGATGACGGCTGGTGCGCGGCGCTGGACCGCGACACGATGATGTGCACGATTTACGAGAAGCGGCCGCTGATCTGCCGGGAATTCGAGATGGGCGCGCCGGAGTGCATCGATGAGCGCCAGGGGATTGCGACGGTGTATCGCTGATTTCGGAACCAATGAGTAGCCAATGTGGGAGCGGGCTTGCTCGCGAAAGCGGTGTGTCAGTCAACTGATTCGTGGCTGATATACCGCTTTCGCGAGCAAGCCCGCTCCCACAATGGTTTTGCAGTGTGCTTAAAAAACTACAACGGCAGCGTGTAGTGCAGCGAATAACTCTCTACACCATCGTTATTGCTGCTGATCCCGGCATTGGAGTAATGGGTGGCCCGAATCCCCACTTCACTGCCACCGACAAAGCGCAAGCCAAAGCCCAGCCGGTCTTCAAACTGGAAAGCCTGGCCGATATTGTTGTCTTCTACCCGCGTGCGGGAGAACACGGCCACACCCACGCCGGCCTCGATGTACGGCTTCACCCTCTCCCCGGCAAACTCATACACAAACACGGGTGAGAACGACAGGCTGCTGACGCTGGCCCGCTTGTCACCGTCCCAGTAGGTGTAGGCGCCGCTCCAGTACCCGGTCACGCGCCCCGTATCGGTCTGCCACCAGCTTTTATCCCAGTCCGAGGTCAGCCCCAACCGATAGGTCATGGTCGAATCGCTCGTACTTCCCACCCCAAGTTCCAGGCCTGCCGCCTGTGCGGAAAAAGAGTGCCCCAACATTGCGGCCGCAATCGCAGCCAAACAGAACAAGCGCTTCATAGAGAAACATCCCTTCCGAACGAAGTTGTATGATTTTGTACCGGCTAACTTGCTATAGAAGCTGCCGTATAGCCAGAAGTTCAGCGGATAAAGGCGTTATTTCACGTTTTTTTCACACGCCAAAACTACGCACAACTCCGGGAGATTTCCATAGGGTCGGTAGGATATTTCTTAGATGCTGCGGATCGCCGCTGGTCCAGAACTGTACAGGCGGCGGATTGCCAGTGGCCAGCAGTTCGCGATCACTCAAAAGACGTTGCAATTGACGCGCTACTGCCGCCCCGGTGTCGATCAAAATGATCGTCGGCGGGAGCATCTCGGCGAGCAGGGGCTTGAGGAACGGGTAGTGGGTGCAGCCAAGGATGATGGTGTCGCAACCGGCCGCAATCAGCGGCTCCACGTAGCCTTGCAACAGCAGGCGCAGGGCCGGGCTGTCCAGGTCGCCGGTTTCGATCAGCTCCACCAGGCCCGGGCAGGGTTGGGTGATCACCCGCACATCGGTGGCGAAGCGGTCAAGCAAGGCGGCGAACTTGGCGCTTTGCAGGGTGCCGGTGGTCGCCAGCACGCCGACGACGCCACTGCGGGTCGCGGCAGCCGCGGGTTTGACTGCCGGTTCCATGCCCACCAATGGCCAGTCGGGATAGTCCTGGCGCAAATCGGCAACCGCCGCAACGGTCGCCGTGTTGCAGGCAATCACAAACGCTTTGGCGCCCTTCTCACGGAAGAACGCCGCCACCTGTCGCGAACGATCGAGGATGAACGCCGGGGTTTTCTCGCCGTAGGGGATATTCCCGCCATCCGCCACGTACAGCAGCGACTCATGGGGCAGCAGACGCTGGATTTCGTCCAGCACCGACAGGCCGCCGACACCGGAGTCGAACACACCAATCGGCGCATCCTTAACCATGTTGGCTACCGCAGACGATGCAACCGGGGTCACGCTTGACCCGCAGCTCGCGAAAACGCGTGGTCAGGGCGTCGATCAACAAAAGCCGCCCCACCAACGGCTCGCCGAAACCGGCCAGTAACTTCAAGGCTTCCAGGGCCTGCAGGCTGCCGACCAGGCCCACCAACGGGCCGATGACGCCGGCTTCGCTGCAGGTCAGTTCGGCGTCGCTGCCGTGCCCGTATAAACAGTGGTAGCAGGGGCTTTCGGCGCGACGAGGGTCGAACACCGACAGCTGGCCTTCGAGGCGAATCGCCGCACCGCTCACCAAAGGCTTGCCGGCAGCGACACACGCAGCGTTGACCGCTTCGCGGGTGGAGAAGTTGTCGCTGCAATCCAGTACCACATCGACCACCGCAACGGCGGCCGCGAGGGAATCCTCATCCAGCGCGCTGCGATGGGCAACCAGCTGTATGTCAGGATTGATCGCGCTCAGGCGGCGAATCGCCGAGTCGACCTTGCTCAGGCCGACGCTGTCGGTGTCGTGAATGATCTGGCGTTGCAGGTTGGTCAGGTCGACAGTGTCGAAATCCGCCAAATGCAGCTCACCCACCCCCGCCGCCGCCAGGTACAGCGCCACCGGCGAACCGAGGCCACCCAGGCCGACGATCAGCGCGCGGCTGTTTTTCAGGCGCAACTGGCCTTCGATGTCGACATGCTGCAACAGAATCTGCCGGCTATAGCGCAACAGCTCCTGGTCGTTCATCACGGGCGGCGCCCCAACGTGATGCGTTCGTGGCCGCCCAGGTCGATGCGGCTGTGGACTTCTTCAAAGCCTTCCCCCTGCAGCAGGTCGCGCACGGCGGGCGCCTGGTCGTAACCGTGTTCCAGCAGCAACCAACCCGCGGCGTCGAGGTGCGCAGGCGCCTGGGCGATGATCAGCCGCAGGTCGTCCAGGCCGTCATGCCCGGATACCAGCGCGCTGGCCGGTTCAAAGCGCACGTCACCGGCCACCAGGTGCGGGTCGGTGTCGGCTATATAAGGTGGGTTGCTGATGATCAGGTTGTAAGTGTGGCCTTCGAGGGCACTGAACCAATGGCTGTTCAGCACCGTGGCGTTGTTCAGGTGCAGGCGCTGGCGGTTGCGTTCGGCCAGGGCCACAGCTTCCAGCACGCGGTCGACCGCCGTCACTTGCCAGGCCGGGCGTTCGCTGGCCAGGGCCAGGGCAATCGCGCCGCTGCCGGTGCCCAGGTCCAGGACCTTGGCCGGTGTGGCAGGCAGCAATTCCAGGGCGGCTTCCACCAGCATCTCGGTTTCCGGACGCGGGATCAGCGTGTGCGGTGCCACTTCCAGGTCGAGCTTCCAGAAGCCTTGCTGGCCGAGGATGTAGGCCACGGGCTCGCCGGCACGACGGCGTTGCAGGTAGTCGGCAAAGGTCAGCGCGTGTTCACTGCTGACGATTTTTTCCGGCCAGGTGTGCAGGTAGCTGCGGGACTTGCCCAAGGCGGCGGCCAGCAACAATTCCACGTCCAGGCGCGCAGTCGGCGAGTCCGGCAGGTCGGCGGCGCGTAACAAACTGGCAATAATGGTCATTTATTCACCTATCGCCGCAAGCTGGTCGGCCTGGTATTCGGCCAACAACGGCTCGATTACCGCATCGACGCCACCGGCGAGGATTTCGTCCAGGGAGTACAGCGTCAGGTTGACGCGGTGGTCGGTGACCCGGCCCTGGGCAAAGTTGTAGGTACGAATGCGCTCGGAACGGTCGCCCGAGCCCACCAGCAACTTACGTTCGCTGGCAATCGCATTGGCGGCGGCGCTGGTCTGCTGGTCATTCAGCTTGGCCGACAGCCAGGACATGGCCCGCGCACGGTTCTTGTGCTGGGAACGTTCTTCCTGGCACTCCACCACGATGCCCGAAGGCAAGTGAGTGATACGGATCGCCGAGTCGGTCTTGTTGACGTGCTGGCCACCGGCGCCCGATGAGCGGTAGGTGTCGACCCGCAGGTCTGCCGGGTTGATCTCGATGGCTTCCTGCTCGTCGGGCTCGGGCAACACGGCCACGGTGCACGCCGAGGTGTGGATACGGCCCTGGGATTCCGTGGCCGGCACCCGCTGCACGCGGTGCACGCCGGATTCGAACTTCAGTTTGCCGTAGACATTCTCGCCCTCAACCCGGGCGATGACTTCTTTATAGCCGCCGTGTTCGCCTTCGTTCTCGGACAAAATCTCCACACGCCAGCCGCGACGCTCGGCATAGCGCGAATACATGCGGAACAGGTCGCCGGAGAAAATCGCCGCTTCGTCACCGCCGGTGCCGGCGCGGATTTCAAGGAATACGTTGCGCCCGTCGTTCGGGTCCTTGGGCAACAGCATGCGTTGCAGGTCGCCTTCCAGTTCGATCAGCTTGTCCTTGGCCTCTCGCACTTCTTCAACGGCCATTTCGCGCATGTCCGGGTCGCTGTCCTTGAGCAGCGCCTGGGCGCCTTCGAGGTCAGCCTGAACCTTGAGCAACTGTTTATAGGTGCCCACGATCGGCTCAACTTCCGCGTACTCCTTGGAATAGGTGCGGAACTTGGTCTGATCGGAGATGACCTCGCCATCGCCGAGCAAGGCGGTCAGTTCTTCGAAACGGTCCTGAAGGACGTCCAGTTTATTGAGCAGTGACGCTTTCATTGCGGTTTTTTATCCGAAGAGCTTTCTGTCGCGCCCTCACCGAGGGCAAAGAGTTCCTGAGCCATGGCCAGCGCATCGAGGCGGCCTTCGGCGGTAAGCTTTTTCAACTGGACACTGGGAGCATGCAGCAATTTGTTGGTCAGGCCGCGCGCCAGTTGCATCAGCACGTCTTCGGCGCTGCTGCCGTTGGCGAGCATACGCTGGGCCTTGATCAATTCCTCGTCCCGCAGGCGTTCGCCTTGCTGACGGTAGGCCTTGAGCACGTCCACTGCCGCCAGTTCACGCAGGCGCACCATGAAATCGTCGGCACCGGTGCTGACCATTTCCTCGGCAGCCTGGGCAGCGCCCTGGCGACTCTTGAGGTTTTCGGCGACCACTTCGTGCAGGTCGTCGACGCTATAGAGGTAAACGTCGTCCAACTCGCCGACTTCAGGCTCGATGTCCCGGGGAACGGCGATATCCACCATGAAGATCGGCTTGTGCTTGCGCAGTTTCAGGGCGCTTTCCACCGCGCCCTTGCCGAGGATCGGCAACTGGCTGGCAGTAGAGCTGATGACGATGTCGCTGCGCACCAGCTCGGCCGGGATGTCGGAAAGCAACACCGCGTGGGCACCGAACTGCTCGGCCAGGATGCTGGCGCGTTCCAGGGTACGGTTGGCGACGACGATGCGCTTTACGCCCAGCTCGTGCAGGTGGCGGGCGACCAGGGTGATGGTCTCGCCGGCGCCGATCAGCAGGGCCTGGCTGCGCTGCAAGTCACTGAAAATCTGTTTGGCCAGGCTGACGGCGGCAAACGCCACGGACACCGGGTTTTCACCGATGGCGGTGTCGGTGCGCACCTGCTTGGCGGAGTTGAAGGTGGCCTGGAACAGGCGCCCCAGCAGCGGGCCGATGGTGCCGGCCTCGCGGGCCACGGCGTAGGCGGACTTCATCTGGCCGAGAATCTGCGGCTCGCCCAACACCAGCGAATCCAGCCCGGAGGCGACTCGCATCATGTGACGAACTGCCGCATCCTCTTCGTGCACATATGAGCTTTGGCGCAGCTCATCGAGGCTCAAATGGTGGTAATCGGCCAGCCAGCGCAGCACCACATCCGCTGAAAGATGTTCCTGCTCTATATAGAGCTCGCTGCGATTACAGGTCGAAAGGATCGCAGCTTCGCGACTGTCGGTGAGCCGGCAGAGCTGCTGCAAGGCCTCAACCAACTGCTCGGGAGTAAAAGCCACGCGCTCGCGGACGTCTACAGAAGCAGTCTTGTGGTTAATACCGAGTGCAAGGAAGGCCATTCAATATCGCTGATGATGTCGGGAAGCCGACAATTGTCCTACTTCGAATGATTCAGAACAACCACCGTAGGCTATTGTCCTATTAGCTTACGCCTATAAAGGCCATCTGTAGGAGCGAGCTTGCTCGCGATGGTCGTTAACGATAACGCTGGCTTACGGGATAAAACGCGTTGTCCTCTGGTTCTTCGCGAGCAAGCTCGCTCCTACACGGTTATGTTTGGCCGAAGGCTTGTGTCATGATGATCCGACCGCAGGTTAGTCGTCCTCTTCCTATATGAATAGATCTTCCGCGTTGCTCCTTGCTTTTGTCTTTCTCAGCGGCTGCCAGGCCATGGCACCCGTGTCGCCGGACGGTACGCCGCCGGTAGAAGACAGCACCCCCGCCCCTGAAAAGCCCAAGGTTTATTCCTCGTTCAGTGAAGAGACGATCTTCAGCCTGCTGAGCGCGGAGCTGGCCGGCCAGCGCAATCGTTTCGACATTGCCCTGGATAACTACGTGACCCAGGCCATCAATACTCAGGATCCGGGGATTTCGGAGCGGGCGTTTCGCATCGCCGAGTACCTGGGCGCCGATCAGGCGGCCCTGGACTCCTCGCTGATCTGGGCGAAAAACGCCCCGGACGATCTCGAGGCACAACGGGCAGCGGCCATTCAACTGGCCCGCGCCGGGCGCTATGACGACTCCATGGTGTATATGGAGAAGGTCCTGCAGGGCAAGGGCGACACGCATTTCGACTTCCTCGCGCTGTCGGCCGCCGACACCGATCAGGACACCCGCAACGGCCTGATGAAGAGTTTCGACCGCCTGCTGCAAAAACACCCGAACAACAGCCAGCTGATTTTCGGCAAGGCGCTGTTGTTGCAACAGGATGATGAGCCCGAGGCTGCGCTGAAGCTGCTGGAGCAACACCCGCCGGAAGAGGGCGAGATCGCGCCGATCCTGCTGCGCGCCCGCCTGCTGCAAAACCTCAACCGCGGCAAGGAAGCGATTCCGCTGCTGGAAAAAAGCATCAAGAAGTACCCGGGCGACAAGCGCCTGCTGCTGACCTATGCCCGCATGCTGGTCGAACAGGACCGCATGGAAGACGCCAAGGTGCAGTTCGCCAACCTCGTGCAGCAATACCCGGACGATGACGAATTGCGCTACTCCCTGGCGCTGGTGTGCCTGGAAGCCAAGGCCTGGGATGAGGCCAAGGGTTACCTGGAAGACCTGATCGCCCGCGAGAGCCACGTGGATTCGGCGCACCTGAACCTGGGCCGCATCGCTGAAGAGCGTAACGACCCGCAGGCTGCATTGCTTGAATACGCCCAGGTCGGCGCCGGCAATGACTACCTGCCGGCGCAACTGCGCCAGGCCGATATCCTGATGAACAACGGCCGCACCGACGAGGCGGAAAAACGCCTGGCTGCCGCACGGGATGCCGAACCGGACTACGCGATCCAGCTGTACCTGATCCAGGCCGAGACCCTGTCGGCCAACAAGCAGGGCGATCGCGCCTGGAAAATCCTCCAGCAAGCCTTGCTGCAGTATCCGGACGACTTGAACCTGCTGTACACCCGCGCCATGCAGGCGGAAAAACGCAATGACCTGGCGCAGATGGAAAAAGACCTGCGCCTGATCATCAAGCGCGATCCGGACAATGCCATGGCACTGAACGCCCTGGGTTACACCTTGTCCGACCGTACAACGCGTTACGCCGAAGCCAAGGAGCTGATTGAAAAGGCTCACCAGCTCAACCCGGAAGACCCGGCCGTACTCGACAGCCTCGGCTGGGTGAATTACCGCCTGGGCAACCTGGACGAAGCCGAACGCTTGTTGCGCCAGGCGCTGGAGCGCTTCCCCGACCAGGAAGTCGCCGCACACCTGGGCGAAGTGCTCTGGGCCAATGGCAAGCAGCGTGAAGCGCGACAAATCTGGGAGAAGTTCCTCAAGGAACAGCCCGAAAGCCCAATCCTGCGCAGCACCATCAAGCGCCTGACCGGATCCGAGACCCTTTAACTTTATGTTTTTGCGCCACGTTATCGTTTTCAGCTTTATTGCCCTGCTTGCCGGCTGTTCCGGTCTTGGCACCCGTGAATCTGTCGAAGGCCCGGGCAACCCGGCGCAGTGGCAGCAGCACAAGGATCAACTGAGCAGCCTTGATGGCTGGCAGATCGAGGGCAAGGTGGGCATTCGCGCCCCGAAAGATTCGGGCAGCGGCACCTTGTTCTGGCTGCAACGCCAGGACTATTACGACATTCGCCTGTCTGGCCCGCTGGGCCGCGGTGCGGCACGCCTGACCGGCCGGCCGGGGCAAGTCAGCCTGGAAGTGGCCAATCAGGGCCGCTATGAAGCGCCAACGCCGGAAGCCCTGCTGGAAGAACAGATGGGCTGGAAACTCCCCGTATCGCACCTGGTGTGGTGGGTACGCGGTCTTCCTGCGCCAGACAGCAAGAGCCGCCTGAGCCTCAATGGCGACAGCCGCCTGGCTTCGCTGGAACAGGATGGCTGGCAGGTCGAATACCTGAGCTATGTGCAACAGAACGGTTACTGGCTGCCCGAGCGCATCAAGCTGCATGGCACCGACCTTGACGTCACGCTGGTGATCAAGGACTGGCAACCGCGCAAGCTGGGGCAGTGAGATGAACGAGCAACGCCTGACCCTGCCCTCCCCGGCCAAACTCAATTTGATGCTGCACATTCTCGGTCGCCGTGAAGACGGCTATCACGAGTTGCAGACGATTTTTCAATTTCTCGACTACGGCGATGAGCTGACCTTCGCCGTTCGCGATGACGGCGTGATCCAGTTGCACACCGAATTCGACGGCGTGCCTCACGACAGCAACCTGATTGTGAAGGCCGCGAAAAAACTCCAGGAACAATCCGGTTGCCCATTGGGCATCGACATCTGGATCGAAAAAATCCTGCCCATGGGCGGCGGCATCGGTGGCGGCAGCTCAAATGCCGCAACGACATTGCTCGGCCTGAATCACTTGTGGCAACTGGGTTGGGACCACGATCGCCTGGCGGCGCTGGGCCTGACACTGGGCGCGGACGTCCCGGTTTTCGTGCGTGGGCACGCCGCTTTTGCCGAAGGCGTGGGGGAGAAACTCACCCCTGTAGACCCCGAAGAGCCGTGGTATGTCGTGCTTGTTCCGCAAGTATCTGTAAGTACAGCAGAAATTTTTTCAGATCCACTGTTGACACGTAACTCTCCTCCCATTAAAGTGCGCCCCGTTCCCAAGGGAAACAGTCGAAATGACTGCTTACCGGTTGTAGCAAGGCGTTATCCAGATGTACGTAACGCTTTGAATTTGTTAGGTAATTTTACCGAAGCAAAATTAACCGGAACTGGAAGTTGTGTGTTTGGGGGCTTCCCAAGCAAAGCTGAAGCTGATAAAGTCTCGGCCCTTCTTACAGAGACCCTTACAGGGTTTGTAGCAAAGGGAAGCAACGTTTCGATGTTGCATCGCAAGCTGCAAAGTCTGCTCTAAAGGAACCGAGTACTGGGTACTCGTTGCAACAGATACAGGGGCGTCGCCAAGCGGTAAGGCAGCAGGTTTTGATCCTGCCATGCGTTGGTTCGAATCCAGCCGCCCCTGCCATTTTCTATACTCATCCAGGTTACCCTCAGCCTCTAGGTACTGCGCGTGTCCAAGATGATGGTCTTTACGGGGAATGCTAACCCCGATCTGGCTCGGCGTGTTGTACGTCAGCTGCATATCCCTCTCGGTGACATCTCTGTCGGTAAATTCTCCGACGGCGAAATTACAGCCGAGATCAATGAAAACGTCCGCGGTAAAGATGTCTTCATTATTCAGCCGACTTGCGCTCCGACCAACGATAACCTGATGGAACTCGTCGTGATGGCTGATGCCTTCCGCCGCTCCTCAGCGACTCGAATCACAGCTGTAATCCCTTACTTTGGTTATGCCCGTCAGGATCGCCGTCCGCGTTCCGCACGTGTGGCTATCAGCGCGAAAGTCGTTGCTGACATGCTGACCGTGGTAGGTATCGACCGTGTTCTCACGGTTGACCTGCACGCTGACCAAATCCAGGGGTTCTTCGATATTCCGGTAGATAACATCTACGGCTCCCCCGTCCTGGTGGATGACATCGAAGACCAGCGCTTTGAAAACCTGATGATCGTGTCCCCGGACATTGGTGGCGTCGTGCGTGCACGGGCTGTTGCCAAATCCCTGGGCGTGGATCTCGGGATCATCGACAAACGCCGCGAGAAAGCCAATCACTCTGAAGTGATGCATATCATCGGTGATGTCGAAGGGCGTACCTGTATTCTGGTTGATGACATGGTCGACACCGCCGGCACCCTGTGCCACGCGGCGAAAGCCTTGAAAGAGCACGGTGCAGCAAAAGTCTTCGCCTACTGCACACACCCTGTGCTGTCGGGCCGAGCGATCGAGAACATCGAGAACTCAATGCTGGACGAACTGGTGGTGACTAACACCATCCCGTTGTCCGCTGCCGCTCAAGCCTGTTCGCGTATCCGTCAACTGGATATCGCACCGGTAGTTGCCGAAGCGGTTCGCCGCATCAGCAACGAAGAATCGATCAGCGCGATGTTCCGTTAAGGGTCAAACCTTAGCAGCATCAACCTGACGAAAAGCGCCCCGCCCCAGCATTCTGTTGGGGCGGGGCTTTTTTGCCCATATCGCCTTTAGCGCTGGTCGCAAACGCTAGGGCGAATGTGGTTATTTTGGAGATACAACATGAACGATTTTACTTTGAATGCTGAACTGCGTTCCGACCTGGGGAAAGGTGCGAGCCGCCGCCTGCGTCGTCTCGCAAGCCTGGTTCCAGCTGTAGTTTACGGTGGCGAAAAAGCCCCTGAATCCATCAGCATGCTGGCTAAAGAAATCGCCAAACTGCTCGAAAACGACGCGGCTTACAGCCACATCATCGAGCTGAACGTTGGCGGCACCAAGCAGAACGTCATCATCAAGGCACTGCAACGTCACCCAGCTAAAGGCCACGTGCTGCACGCTGACTTCGTACGCGTAGTAGCTGGTCAGAAACTGACCGCTATCGTGCCTGTGCACTTTGTTGGTGAAGAAGCTCCGGTCAAGAAAGGCGGCGAAGTTTCGCACGTTATCGCCGAGATCGAAGTGACCTGCCTGCCGAAAGACCTGCCTGAGTTCATCGAAGTCGACCTGTCGGCTCTGGAAATCGGCGCAATCGTTCACCTGTCCGACCTCAAGGCTCCTAAAGGCGTTGAGTTCGTTGCACTGGCTCACGGTGACGACAAAGCTGTTGCAAACGTACACGCTCCACGCGTTGCACCAGAAGCTGAAGAAGGCGCTGCAGAGTAATTCACTCTGTAATGCCGGAGCTTGAGGAAACATCGCGGACCGGAACGTAGCGAGAAAGCGGGCGAGAATGCGAAGTTGGCCTCTAACGGTTAATGAGTTTTTGTCGTCCACTTTCGCCGCACCAACGGCGATGTTATCCACAACTCCAAAGGAAGGGCCCCTGTCGTGACTGCCATTAAACTGATCGTTGGCCTGGGAAATCCAGGCGCCGAATACGAACAGACCCGGCATAACGCGGGGGCCCTTTTTGTTGAGCGCATCGCCCACGCCCAAGGCGTCAATCTTGTGGCCGATCGCAAATATTTCGGCCTGACCGGACGCTTTTCGCATCAGGGTCAGGATGTTCGTCTGTTGATTCCCACCACCTACATGAACCGCAGCGGCCAGGCTGTCGCGGCGCTTGCGGGCTTCTTCCGGATCAAACCCGAAGAAATCCTGGTGGCCCATGACGAACTAGACCTGCCACCCGGCGTTGCCAAGCTCAAGCAAGGCGGCGGCCATGGCGGGCATAATGGCCTGCGCGACATCATCGCGCAGTTGGGCAATCAGAATACGTTCTACCGCTTGCGGCTTGGCATTGGCCACCCGGGCGTTGCCAGTATGGTTTCAAATTTCGTCCTGGGTCGTGCGCCACGCGCCGAACAGGAAAAACTCGATGCCAGCATCGATTTTGCCCTCGGCGTGCTGCCGGATATCTTCGCCGGTGAATGGAACCGTGCGATGAAAAACCTGCACAGCCAGAAGGCCTGACTCTTTACCCGAGGGGAAACACCATGGGATTCAATTGCGGCATCGTCGGCCTACCTAACGTCGGCAAGTCCACCCTGTTCAACGCCCTGACCAAATCCGGTATTGCGGCGGAGAACTTCCCCTTCTGCACCATCGAACCGAACACCGGTATCGTGCCGATGCCCGATACACGCCTGGACGCCCTGGCGGCCATCGTGAATCCAAAGCGCATCCTGCCGACCACCATGGAGTTCGTCGACATCGCGGGCCTGGTAGCCGGCGCTTCGAAAGGTGAAGGCCTGGGCAACAAGTTCCTCGCCAACATCCGCGAGACCGATGCCATCGCCCACGTGGTCCGCTGCTTCGAAGACGAGAACGTGATTCACGTCTCCAACAGCGTCGACCCGAAACGCGACATCGAGATCATCGACCTGGAACTGATCTTCGCCGACCTCGACAGCTGCGAGAAGCAACTGCAAAAGGTCACGCGTAACGCCAAGGGCGGCGACAAGGACGCAGTGGTCCAGAAAGCCTTGCTGGAGCAACTGATTGCCCACTTCACCCTGGGCAAGCCGGCACGCAGCCTGATGAAGAGCATGAGCGCCGACGAAAAAGCTGTGATCAAGGGCTTCCACCTGCTGACCACCAAGCCGGTGATGTACATCGCCAACGTGGCTGAAGACGGTTTCGAGAACAACCCGCTGCTCGACGTGGTCCTGGCCATTGCCGAAGAAGAAGGCGCTATCGTTGTTCCGGTGTGCAACAAGATCGAAGCGGAAATCGCCGAGCTGGAAGACGGCGAAGAGAAAGACATGTTCCTCGAGGCCCTGGGCCTGGAAGAGCCTGGCCTGAACCGCGTGATCCGTGCCGGCTACGAAATGCTGCACCTGCAGACCTACTTCACCGCCGGTGTTGAAGAAGTACGCGCCTGGACCGTCAAGGTCGGTGCCACTGCCCCGCAAGCGGCTGGCGTGATCCACACCGACTTCGAAAAAGGCTTCATCCGCGCCGAAGTCATCGCCTACAACGACTTCATCCAGTTCAAGGGTGAAGCCGGTGCCAAGGAAGCCGGTAAATGGCGCCTGGAAGGCAAGGAATACATCGTCAAGGATGGCGACGTGATGCACTTCCGCTTCAACGTATAAGCTTTACCTGCGGCCTATGCCGCAAAACAAAAAGCCGATGCACTGCATCGGCTTTTTTGTGGGCGCTCACTTCCCCGCCACCGAAAAAAACTTCGGTATTCAATATTGTTAGAGCCAGTCCCATCTCTAAAATTAGCAGCGAGAACTTCAGAATTCGATTCGGTAGATATGAAAAATCACCAGCCCGGTAGGCAGTCCAGCTCGCTACCAACGTGCGCATGCCCCTGGGGAAGCGCCTCCCTGCGATAGGGCGCCGTTGTAAGCTAGTAAGCGGCCTACCCTGCCGTTACTGCTAACGACGGCACCTGGGCGGAATCGGACTACTTGCCTCGATGTTAGACAGCCGGACCTTCTACTGCTCCAGACCGTCACAGCTTTCCTAAACTCCCTGTGACTGTTAGCTCAGCAATTCCCTGACGAATAAACACAAGGTTCTCATCCAGTGTTTCGAGCGCACCGCGCACGTTGTTGGCAATTTCTGCCGACCCACGTTGTTCGACCCACTTGGAAAGCTCTTCAACTGCGGCGCCTAGGGCGAGTTGGTTCTGATTAAGGCGATCAAACAAGCTAGCAATCAGTTTGATATCCGTCATGGCGGCTCTCCGTGTTTTGAGCAAGCGTAGCACCGACGCCTTAATCACTCGGAATCACTTTCATGGAAAGCATATCTACCGGCGGCTGGAACCTGCTGACTTAGTACAGCAACAAGCACTTGCCGATGGAAACGCCCAATACACCGCCGACACCTTGGACATCCCCATTAGCACGGTGCGCCTACGTTTGTCCCGGGCGCGAGAACAGCTCAAGCGGGCCACCTACAACCCGCTACAACCGTAAATCAGCGCACCGGCGCAACGCCGACACCCTTTGCAGGAGCAGTTGATTTACCCGTTTGACGCAAGCGTTGGGCAGCAGGGATATCTGCCCGACTCGATTGATCTGGTATCAGGCCTTTTTGGTACGCGGCAACAGAATCGCCAACACCCCGAACAGCGGCAGGAACGAGCACAGCGTGTACACGTACTCGATGCCGTGGATGTCTGCCAGGTGCCCCAGCAGCGCCGCACCAATCCCGCCAAAACCGAACATCAAACCGAAGAACACCCCGGCGATCATCCCCACATTGCCCGGCACCAACTCTTGCGCATACACCACAATTGCCGAGAACGCCGAGGCCAGGATAAAGCCGATCACCACGCTCAGAATGCTGGTCCAGAACAGGTCCACATGGGGCAGAATCAGGGTGAACGGCGCCACCCCGAGGATCGAAAACCAGATCACCGCCTTACGGCCGATCTTGTCGCCAATCGGCCCGCCAAAGAACGTGCCCGCCGCCACCGCGCCGAGGAACAGGAACAGATGCAGCTGGGAACTGGCCACCGACAGGTCGAACTTCTCGATCAGGTAGAAGGTGAAGTAACTGGTGAAACTGGCCATGTAGAAGTACTTGGAAAACACCAGCAGGCCCAGCACCACCAGCGCGCTCAACACCCGGCCCTTGGACAGGCCGTGAGTGGCCGCCTGGCCTTGCTTGAGCTTGAACAGGTTCAAGTGGTGGGCGTACCAGCGGCTGATCGCATACAGCACAAACAACGCAAACACCGCGAACAGGCCGAACCAGGCCACATTGCCCTGGCCGAACGGAATGATGATCGCCGCCGCCAGCAACGGGCCGAAGGCCGAGCCGGCATTACCGCCCACCTGGAACGTCGACTGCGCCAGACCATAACGCCCGCCCGACGCCAGGCGCGCCACGCGGGACGCTTCCGGGTGGAAGGTCGACGAGCCGATGCCGATCAACCCCGCCGCCAGCAGGATCAACGGGAAGCTGCCCACCTGGGACATCATCAGGATGCCCACCAGCGTGCAGATCATTCCGCAGGGCAACAGGTACGGCTTGGGATGGCGATCGGTGTAATAACCCACCCACGGCTGCAGCAGGGACGCGGTGAGCTGGAACGTGAGGGTGATCAGGCCGACCTGGGTGAACGTCAGGCCGTAATTGGCCTTGAGCATCGGGTAGATCGAGGGCAGTACCGACTGGATCAAGTCATTGATCAAATGCGCCAGCGCCACCGCGCCGATTACACGCATCACCAACGGGCTGGTTTGCCCGGCGGCAGGCGTCGTAGCCACGGAGGGCTGGGAATTGCTCAGAGCCATGGGAGGTTTTCCGTACAGCAGATGGATGCACAGGTGCAGGTGCGACAATGTGCCACTTTTGGGTGCAGGAAGGCTATCCCGTTAGCAGGCTAACGAGTAGATGAATCGATGCAGCGGTCATGGTTTGTAAAGGGCCAGCAAGATGAATCCCTTTAATTTGCGGGACGTTTCCTAGAGAATCTTTCGGCCTTGTGCCTGGGGGAGTCGGTGGCTAGTCTTCGGTCCGTCGCTGGTTTTCAGTGATCGGGTTTAGCAGCCTGAAATCAATAGGTGTCAGCTTCCTAAGGTAAAAACAGGAGTTACACCATGGATAAATCACTTCCCGAGCCTCCATCAGATTGCTTCGTCGTAAGCGAAGACCTCAGTTTCGAAGACGCCCTGCTCTACACCTCACACCTGCTCAACAGCGCATCCGCCACTGCTCTCGACTGCCGCGACACTATGCAACACCATGATCGAGCCAAAATTCAAGCCGTATGGCACCTGCTGGAAATGGCCAAAGCCATGGTGGATCGCTCGATAGAGTGCCTGCACCCGCGCAAAACCTGACGCACGAACGCCAGAACACAGCAGATCAACTGTGGGAGCGGGCTTGCTCGCGAATGCGGTGGACCAGCCAATACCTCTGCTGACTGACACACCGCATTCGCGAGCAAGCCCGCTCCCACCTTTTGATCTTCGCCGCCTTGGGACCTGCGCAAACCCCAACCGCTCGTCACCAAACCCGGTGTTTCCCGTTAAACAGTTGATAGCGTAGATAAATTTTCAAAAAAAGCGCTTGACGCATTCCCGTTCTCCGCGAATAATGCGCGCCACTTGGCTACATAGCTCAGTTGGTTAGAGCATAGCATTCATAATGCTGGGGTCCGGGGTTCAAGTCCCTGTGTAGCCACCAAGTACTAAAAACGGCTTACCGAAAGGTAAGCCGTTTTTTTATGCCTGAAGAAAAGCACACTGCCCTATTACCCTAGAAAAGTTAGTGCTTATGCCGATGGTGCACATCGGGAAAATGCGCATGACTGTGCAGGATCGGTGCGTGCTCATGCGCATGACTATGTGGCTCGGTACCGTCCCACTCAAAGCCGTGCACATGCTGGTGGTGCTCGTCGTGTGTATGGCGATGGCCGTGCGTAAGAGGATCGTGCTGATGCTCGTGCGCATGATGTTCCATCAGATGAATCCACACCCCGATGGCCATCAAGGCGGCCGCGAGCAAGAACATCAGCGAAACCGACTCGCCCAGGATCAGGATCGAGATGACCGCGCCCAGGAAGGGAGCCGTGGAAAAGTAGGCCCCGGTGCGCGCACTGCCAAGCCCGCGCAGAGCGAGCACAAACAGCACCAGACTCACGCCATACCCAAGCAGCCCAACCACCATGGTTGACCCGAGCGTGGCCACCGCTGGCAGTTGCGACCCGATGGCCAACGCCAAACAGCAATTGACCACACCCGCCGCCAAGCCTTTGCTGCCGGCGATAAACAGCGCATCCGAGGCAGAGACCTTACGGGTCAGGTTATTGTCGATGGCCCAACAAAAACAGGCGAAAGCCACGGCCAGCGGCCCCGTCCAATCATGAGCCGTCGCTGTCCCGTGCGGCCATGACAAAACGATCCCGCCCAGAACAATAGCGATCATGCCGATCACGATGCGGCGATCTGCGTTCTCTTTGAACACGACCCACGCCAGCACGGCCGTGAGCACCGACTCAAGATTGAGCATCAGCGATGCGGTGGCGCCCGCTGTGCGGGTGAGCCCGTACATGAGCGCCACAGGCGCAAGCACGCCCCCAAAGACAATGGCGCCCACCAACCAGGGCCACTCTCCGGCTGCAAGCCCGGGCCGTTTCCAGCCGTGGTCGCGAGCAAACCGAACGATGGCCAGGCCCAGGCCGCTGCCCAGATAGAGCAGCCCGGCCAACAGGATGGGCGGCGTATCCACCCCTAGGAGCTTGGCAAGCGGAGTGCTGGCGCCGAACAACGCCGCCGCCGCCAACGCGTAGAGAATGCTCACATTCATAATGGGTCGCCCTGTCAGGCTTATTGCATAAGGACGAGCATCATAGCTGTGCCCGGGTAAGAATTATGTGAATGCCAGCCTGGCTGGATTCTGTACGACTGAAGCGGCAGGATAGCCCGGCTGGCAAACCACAAGAAGGTGACGCATGACATTCCCCGCTACCGGCATCAGCACTGACCGCCTCTTACTGCTGGGCGCCCACCCTTCCCACGCTCGCGCCCTGCAAATGTACCTGCTGCAAAATCGCGCCTTTCTGCAGCCTTGGGAGCCTTCGCGTGACGACGCCTTTTTTGAACTGGACGCCATCACCGAACGCCTCCACGCCATGGCCGACAAAACCGCCAGCGGCGAAGCGTTGCACCTGCTGATATTCAGCCAGGACCAAATCATCGGCGCCTGCAACTTCAGCAACATCGTGCGCGGTGCGTTTCAGGCCTGTCACTTGGGTTACGCGCTCGCTGAATCCGCACAAGGCCAAGGCCTGATGCATAAAGCGCTGACGGCGGCGATTGCCCATGTGTTCGACGCCATGCAACTGCACCGAATCATGGCCAACTACCGGCCAGAGAATGAGCGCAGTGCGCGCCTGCTGGCACGGCTGGGGTTTGAAAAAGAGGGCGAGGCGCGGGCGTATCTGAGGATCAACGGGGTCTGGGCGGACCATGTGTTAACGGCACTGATCAATCCGGCAAGCGACCGTCTATTGCAGCCCGAAGTTTTAAACCACTAGAATGGGATTAATTCTCACTTACGATTCTCTCTCATGAAGCTGTCTTCGCCCACCGACGCTCCTACGCTCGATGCGCTGTACCGCGGCTACCACGGCTGGTTGTTGACCTGGTTGCGGCGTCGTGTGCATTGCTCCCATCAGGCGGCCGACGTGGCGCAAGACACTTTCGTACGCTTGTTGGCATCGGGTACTTACGTGGCGCCGGGTGAGCCACGGGCTTATCTGGCCACCATCGCGCGCCGGTTGCTGATGGACAATGGCCGCCGTCGACGCCTGGAACAGGCTTACCGCGAAGAGCTCGAGCGCTGCGCCGCGTACCTTGAGCAAGCCCCGTCGCCGGAGCAGATCCTGCAAGCCGCGCAAATGCTTGAGGCGATCGACCGGGCCTTGGCACGCATGCACAAGCGGATCCGCGACACCTTCATCCTGCGTTACCTCGAAGGCCTGGACCAGGCGCAAATCGCCCAGCGCCTGGGTGTCTCGGTGCGCACAGTACAGAACGATCTGGTGGAAGCCTTGCTGGCGTGCGATGCGTGCGCCCAGCCATGAACCAGCCTCTGCCCCACGCTGTGCTGCGCCAGGCCGCCGAATGGCTGGTGCGGCTGGATCACGAAGGCAATGCCGCCAACGAACAGGCGTTTCGCGCCTGGCTGGCCGCCGACCCGCAGCACCCGCAAGCCATTGCCCGCCTTCAGGGCCACTTGCTGCCTCTCAAACAAGCCCCGGCCCGTGCCGCATTGCGCCGGGCCCGGCAGCCTCGCCAAGGGGCAACGCTGGTCAAGTGTCTCGCCCTGGCCCTGCTGCTCGCGGGGGTGCCGGCGTACCAGTACGAGCAACGTGGCTATCTGTTCGCCGACCTGAGCACCGACCGTGGCCAATGGCGCCAGACGCTGCTGGCCGACGGCAGCGACCTGCAACTGGAAGGCAGCTCTGCGGTGAACCTGCACCTGGACGCCAGCCAGCGCCGCGTGCAACTGCTGCATGGTGAGATTCTGGTAACAGTGGCCAAGGACACCCAGCGCCCGTTTTATGTCGACACCCCGCAGGGCAGCATTCGCGCCCTGGGCACGCGTTTTATCGTCGAACTCAGCGACACCGCCACCGTGGTCAAGATGCTCGAATCCTCGACCCGCATCGACAGTGCCGGGCATACGATTACCCTCGGCCCCGGCGAGCAGGTGCGCCTGGATGCAAGCGGGCCCGGCACGCCGAAAAGCGTTGATGTGCAAGCACAGCAGCAAGCCTGGACGGCCCACCAGTTGCTGGCCAACGACGAGCCGCTGGCGGATGTACTTGAGCGCCTGGCGCGGCATCGCCCGGGTGTGCTGATGTTCGATCGCAAGGCGCTGCAAGGCATTCGGGTGAGCGTGATGCTGCCGACGGACGACAGCGACCGCGCGTTGCGCCTGCTCACGCGCACCCTGCCGATTGAGGTCAGCACGTACACCCCGTGGCTCACGCGTGTGCGCCTGAAAGTCCCCGCCGGATAATTCTTACGCAGCGTTGCGTGTTTTCGGTTTTACCGCGTCCTTTCCTTGGCCAACATCCAAAGGAGCACCGATAACATGTCTTCAACCCCCACACGCGGCGGCCTGTTACTGGCCAGTCGACTGTTGCTTGGCTGCCTGCCGATGGCGGTGCCGGGCCTGGCTTACGCGCAACAGCAGGTACAGGCGTTCGACATCGCGCCCGGCAAACTCGGTGATGTACTGACCCGCTTCGCCCAGGCCGCCGGTGTGCCGATTTCGTTCCTGTCGCAACAGGTGGCAGGGTTGAACAGCCCCGGTGTGCGCGGCAGCTACAGCGTGGCGGACGGGTTCGCGCAGGTGCTGGCCGGCACCGGTTTCGCCGCAACCGGCAATGCCGATGGCTATCAGTTGGAAAGCCTGCCGGTAGCCGGCAGCGCGCTGTCGCTGGGCGCCACAGAGATCACTGCCAACCAGTTGGGCACCATCACCGAAGGCAGTGGTTCCTATACCCCGGGCACCATTGCCACCGCCACGCGCATGGTGCTGACCCCACGGGAAACCCCGCAGTCGATCACCGTGATCACGCGCCAGCATATGGATGACTTCGCGCTCACCTCGATCGATGACGTGATGCGCCATACGCCGGGCATCACCGTGTCGACCTTCGACAGTGAGCGCAATAACTACTACGCACGCGGCTTCTCGGTGGAGAACTTCCAGTACGACGGCATTCCTACCCTGCGCAACTCCGCCTACTCGTCCGGCCAGACCCTGACCGACATGGCGATCTATGACCGCGTGGAAATTCTCAAGGGCGCTACCGGCCTGCTCACCGGCGCTGGCGCCCCTGGCGCGACGATCAACCTGATCCGCAAAAAGCCCACCCGCGACTTCAAGGCCAGCGTGGAACTCGGCGCCGGCAGTTGGGACAACTATCGCTCCCAGATCGACGTGAGTGGCCCGCTGACCGACAGCGGCAACGTGCGTGGCCGCGCGGTGGCGGCGTATCAGGACAAGCACTCGTTCATGGACCATTACCAGCGCAACACCAATGTGTATTTCGGCACGCTGGAAGCCGACCTGACCGAAGACACCCTGCTCACCGTCGGCTTCGATTACCAGAACAGTGACCCGCAAGGCTCGGGCTGGTCCGGCAGCCGTGCGCTATTCGACCGCAGCGGCAACCGCATTGACGTGAAACGCTCCTACAACAACGGCGCCAAGTGGAGCCGTTGGGAGCAGTATTCCCGCAGCGTGTTTTCCACCCTGGAACATAACTTCGACAATGGCTGGGTGATCAAGGGCCAATACACCCACCAAATCATGGGCTACGACGCGCCCCTGGGTTCGATCATGAGTGGCCCGTTCCCCGCCACCGGACTGTCGTCCCTGTACGCGAACAAGTTCACCGGCAATACCCGCGCCGACTCGGGCGATGTCTACGCCAGCGGCCCATTCAGCCTGCTGGGCCGTACCCATGAACTGGTGATTGGCGCGTCGGCCTCGAATTCCCACTGGACCGGAAAGGACTACGGCGCCCCCACCTATGTGGGCAACAACCAGATCGATTTCTGGAATTTCGACGGCAATGTGCCGGAGCCAGACTGGGGCGTGCCGACCCGCACCATCGATGCCACCACCCGGCAATCCGCCGGCTACATGGCCGCACGTTTCAACCTCACGGACGACCTGAACCTGTTCCTCGGCAGCCGCGTGGCCAACTACAAATTGCGTGGCGAAGACGACTCCACCGAGACCGGCAAGCTGGTGCCCTACGCCGGGGTCACCTACGACCTGAACGACAACTTCACCGCGTATGCCAGCTACACCGACATCTTCATGCCGACGACCTACAGCCGCGACCGCAACAACAAATTGCTGGAGCCGGATGAAGGCAAGAACTACGAGACCGGCCTCAAGGGCGAGTTCTTCGAGGGCCGGCTCAACACCAGCATGGCCTACTTCGAAGTGCACGAAACCAACCGTGCGGAGCCGGACGCCGAATACAACGCCGCGCCGACCAACCCATCCCTCGGGTATGCCGAGAAAGGCATCAAGGCCAAGACCAAGGGTTTCGAGGCCGAGATGTCCGGCGAACTGGCGCCGGGCTGGCAGGCCCAGGCCGGCTACACCCACAAGATCCTGCGGGATGAGCATGGCGACAAGGCTTCGACCTGGGAGCCGGAGGACCAGCTCAGTTTCTTCACCTCGTACAAACTCAAGGGCCCGCTGGACCGCCTGACCGTCGGCGGCGGCGCGCGCTGGCAGAGCAGAAGCTGGCAAGTGGTGTACAACCGGCCCAAGGCGCAAAACGAAGAGTTCTCGCAGGAAGCGTATTGGGTGGTGGACGCGATGGCCAAGTATCAGGTCAGCGAACATCTTTCCGCGACGCTGAACGTCAACAACCTATTCGACAAGCAGTACTACACCAACATCGGCTTCTATAACACGGCCTATTACGGCACCCCGCGCAACGTGATGCTCACCACGCGCTGGGACTTCTAACCGGCCAGGCGCCAGCGCCCCGTGACGTGGGGCGCTGTTGCGTCAAACAGCGTGCCGCACAAAACACTGCTCCACCACAGACTTGCCCCACTGCTGCCCCTCCTGTTCCGACTCCAGCACAAAGCCCGCGTTTTCATAGAGCTTGCGCGCCACATCCAGGCCCTTGAACGTCCATAACCGCACCGCCGGAAACCGGTGCCCGTCACAGAAATCCAGCGCCTCTTTCAACAACCGTTTACCCAAGCCCTGGCCGTGGGCAGACGGGGCGAGGATGAAGCAGCGCAGGATCGCCTCGCCGTTTTCGCCCTCGCCATCAATCGCGATCGAACCGACGATCTGCTCTGCGTCCAGCACTGCCCAGACTTGGTTGCGCGGGTTGGCCAGGCGCCCCATCAACTCGGCCATGTCCGCCGCCACCAGGCTTTCAAACGGCTGGCCAAAATTCGCATGCTGGGCGTAGTACTCGGCGTGCATCTGCGCGATACGCCCGATGATGCCTGGCCGGTAGCCATGGGCAATGCGGTAGTGCCTCGGCTGCCGGGCGCCAGTACGTTGGGTTTGCAGGGCTGCGGCGTACTGATCGAGCCCGCGGCTGACGGCCTGTTGCTGTTCGCTGGACAAGTCGCCAATCGCCTCGCCCACCTGGCGCCGGGCAAACGTTTCAATGTCGCGTAACGTCTTCTGGCCTCGTGTGGTGAGCCGCAGCTTTTTCGAACGGGCATCGTCCTCGTTGGCAAACTCTTCCAGCTCGCCCGCCTCGACCAGCTTGCGCACCATGCGGCTCACCGACGACTTTTCCAGCCCCAGCAACATGACCAGTTCAGCCGCTGTCAGCGCGCCACGCTCGCCGATTTCAACAATCGTGTGCACCGATGACGGTGGGTAACTGCTGGCCGCCAACTTCGGCTGCATGAAGCCCAGCTCTCGCACCATAAGACGCGAGGCACAGCGGATCTGATCGATAAGGTCTGGCTTGGAACGGTTCACGGGGGGGAAACCTCTTGCCCGAATGACGAGGGACATAGTTGTACCGCACAACCAAATACAGATCAATCTCCCAACCTGCAAACCACTGAGGTACATTCCCTCCCCACGGACAACAGATCATTCTCAAATGAACGGAGTCATCGCGTGTTTTCGATTTTTCACCGCCAACGCCTTACCACCCTCTCGCTGATCACCGCTGCCCTCACCCTCGCCGCCTGCCACAGCGCTACCGCGCCGGAACTGCCGCCCGCCCCGGAGCTCGGCTCGGGCTATCGCACCGACATGAGCCCCCGCCACGCCGAGCGCCACATGGCCGCCGCCGCCAACCCGCTGGCCGCCGAAGCCGGGCGCGAGATATTGCGCAAGGGCGGCTCGGCCATCGACGCCGCGATTGCCATGCAGGCCGTGCTGACCCTGGTGGAGCCGCAGTCCTCCGGGATCGGCGGCGGTGCGTTCATCATGCTGTGGGACGGCAAGCAGGTGCACGCCTACGACGGTCGCGAAACCGCACCGGCGGGCGCTACCGAGCGGTTGTTCCTCAACGCCGATGGCACGCCGATGTCGTTCCCGCAGGCACAGATTGGCGGGCGTTCGGTGGCCACCCCGGGGGTGTTGCGTGCCCTGGAAATGGCCCATAAAAAGACCGGCCACCTGCAATGGGCCAAACTGTTTGAGCCGGCCATTCGCCTGGCCGAAGAGGGTTTCCCGATCTCTGCGCGCCTGCACAGCCTGATTGCCGCTGACCGCTACATCAGCCGCTCGCCGGAAATGACCGCGTACTTCCTGAATGCCGACGGCAGCCCGAAGGCCACCGGTACGCTGCTGAAAAACCCGGCGCTGGCCAACGTGTTCAAGCGCATCGCCAAGGAAGGGCCGGACGCGCTGTACTACGGCCCGATTGCCGACGAAATCACCCGCAAGGTACAAGGCAACAGCAACGCCGGCAGCCTGACGCTGACCGACCTCAAGGGCTACAGCGCAGTTGAGCGGGCGCCGTTGTGCACCGACTACAAACGCTGGAAAGTCTGCGGCATGCCGCCGCCGTCGTCGGGCGGGATCGCCATTGCGCAGATCCTCGGCACGTTGCAGGCCCTGGAAACCCGCGACCCGCGTATGACGCTTGGGCTGTTGAAGCCGGTGAAGAACGACTCCCCGGCCGGCCTGGAACCGGTGCCTGAAGCGGTGCATCTGATCGCCGAGGCCGACCGCCTGGCCTATGCCGACCGCGCCCAGTACGTGGCGGATTCCGACTACGTGCCGGTGCCGGTGGCCGGGCTGGTCGCGCCGGACTATCTGGCCGGCCGTGCCGCATTGATTGGTGAGCGCAGCATGGGCGTCGCCAATCCGGGCAAGCCTGCGGGAATTGAAGTGGCCTACGCGCCGGATCGCTCGCCGTTGCGCATTTCCACCTCGCAAGTGGTGGCAGTGGATGACGTGGGTGGCGCGGTGTCGATGACCACCACGGTGGAGTCCGCATTCGGTTCCCATGTAATGGTCCAGGGCTTTTTGCTGAATAACCAGATGACCGACTTCTCCTTCATCCCCGAAGAGAACGGCCAGCCGGTGGCCAACCGGATCGAGCCGGGCAAGCGCCCGCGTTCGTCGATGGCACCGACCCTGGTGTTTGATCGCCAGAGCGGTGAGTGGGTGGCCACGGTAGGTTCGCCGGGCGGTTCGCAGATCATCGAATATGTGAGCAAATCCCTGGTGGCCATGCTCGACTGGAACCTCGACCCGCAAGCGGCCGTCGGCCTGCCCAACTTCGGCAGTCGCAACGGCGCGACCGAGCTGGAAGCCGGGTTGTTCAGTGCTCAGCTGAAACAGGCACTGAAGGACAAGGGCCACGCCCTGAGCGAAATCGACATGACCAGCGGCGCCCAGGCGATCGTCCGGGTGCGCGATGCGCAGGGCAAGGCGTCGTTGGTCGGCGGGGCTGATCCACGCCGTGAAGGCGAAGCGCTGGGGGATTGAATTGACTCACTGGAGAGCTGCGCGTGCACAAGGCAAATAACCTCGGCGCCCTGGCGGGCGTCGACCATGGGTTTTGTACGATTGACGATCCATTGCGGCCCGACGAGGTGTTCATCTGCAAGCAGGTGCACAGCGCCACGACCATTGAATGGAACGCGAAGCTTACGCCCAACACGGTGGAGGCTGACGGGGTTTTCAGCCGGGATCTGCAGCCGATTGCGGTGATTACCGCCGACTGCCTGCCGCTGCTGATGGCCTCGGAGGACGGGGACTTTGTCGCGGCGATTCATGGCGGCTGGAAGGGACTGCAAGGCGGGATCATCGCCAATGCCATGCAACGGTTTACCGCCGAGGGTGTGGCGCTGGATCAGTTGCGGATTGCGATTGGGCCTTCGATCAAGCCTTGTTGTTATGAGGTGAGTGGCGAGTTTGTGGCGCAGTTGCAGGCGAGTCAGGGGCATTTGTGGCGGGATGGAAATGCGCCGTGGACGTTCGAGCAGCCGGGGCCTTTGTTGGCACCGGAGATTCAGCCGCCAGAACCCAGGCAGGCCTTGAGTGCGTGGTTTGATTTGAGCCGCTATGCGCTGATCTTGCTGGAGGCGGCAGGGATAAAACGTGAGCAGGTTGAGGTAAGCGAAGTGTGTACGTATTGCACCTCGCCGGCGTTTGCGAGTTATCGCAGAAGGACCCATGACAGTACGGAGAGGAAGACGTTGTTGTACTCGTGGGTTGCTCGCGCAGTGTAATGGGACGACGCCCACAGCTCTCTTAGCTATTAGCTTTAGAAAATCTGTGGGCTGTCATTTTTTGCGAAACAACGTTTCTTGAATCCCTCTCCATCCGCTGACATTTTCTGGCCCCGCCCCTTCTTGCCAGAGGCTACGTCAAAGACGTAGAATTTTTGCGTGTTAACGATCATCGAGTCACCATTATTCAGCAAGCTATGGCCCGATTACTGGACCGAAGAAGAACGGGGTATTTTTATGGCTTTTCTAGCCAACCACCCCGATTCAGGTACTGTCATTCCAGGTTCTGGTGGTTGCCGAAAAGTACGCTGGAGCTTGGAAGGCCGGGGCAAGAGCAGCTCAGTACGGATCATTTACACAACGCAATTGGCGTGCGGCGCACTAGTTGCCTTGCTGATTTATGGCAAAGGTGCCACCGAGAATATTCCCGCGCATGTCCTCTACAAAATCGCCAAGGAGATGAACCATGCCACTCACTGAGAAACAGCTGAAGGAACGTGACGCCAAGCGCAACATCGGCGAGGAATTGCTGGCTGCCGTTATCGACGTCAAGGAAGCGCGTCATGGTCACGTCCATCACGTCGAAATTACCCAAGCGGCTGAGGCGCGCAGCAAGACCGGGTTGTCACAGCCCAAGTTTGCCGAACTGCTGGGGGTCTCTGTACGAACGCTTCAAGAATGGGAGCAAGGGCGCCGTTCTCCTTCCGGCGCAGCACGTTCCTTGCTGCACATAGCAGCCATCAGGCCAGACGTTTTTCGAGAAGTCCTCAGTAACGCCTGATGGCGTTACTGGTCTACCGGCTAATCTTCAACCCCTTGCGCCCCGCATGCCGCTCCAGCGCCAGCTCGATCAAGCGGCTCACCAGCTCGCTGTAGCTCATGCCTGCCGCCTGCCACAACTTCGGGTACATGCTGATGCGGGTGAACCCAGGCAACGAGTTGATCTCGTTGATCAGCACCTCACCCTCATCCGTCAGAAACACATCCACCCGCGCCAGCCCGGCACAGCCCAGGGTTTCAAACGCTTCGATGGCCAACGCACGAATGCGCTCGCTGGCTTCAACACTGATGTCCGCCGGCACCACCACTTGGGCTGCCTGGTCATCGATGTATTTGCTGTCGTAGGAATAGAACCCGTCGCGCACCACGATCTCGCCACAGCCGCTGGCGATGGGGTTCTCGTTACCCAACACGGCACATTCAATTTCCCGGCCTTTTACCGCCGACTCCACCAGCACCTTCTCATCAAACCCAAGTGCCAGCTCTACAGCAGCGTGATATTCAGCCTCGCTGCCCACCTTGCTCACCCCCACGGACGAACCCTGGTTCGCCGGTTTCACGAACATCGGCAATCCGAGTTTCTGTTGGGCGTGTTCGAAGGTGGTACGCGCCGCATTCCTGCGGTTGAGGGTAATGAACGGCGTCACGGCAATCCCGGCATCGCGTAGCAGGCGTTTGCTGATGTCCTTGTCCATGCACACCGCCGAACCCAGCACATCGGAGCCGACAAACGGCAGGTCCGCCATGCGCAGCAGGCCTTGCAGGCAGCCGTCTTCGCCGAGGGTGCCGTGGACGATCGGGAAGATCACATCGACGTGTTCCAGCGAGGCCTGGCTGGCGGTTTCCACCAGTTGCTGGCTGGCCTTGCCCGGCACGACCGCCAGTTCACGATTGGATTGATTGAGGGCGATCAGCGCCGGGTTTTCTTCGTTGAGCAGGAAGCCCGAGGTGTCGTTGAGGTGCCAGTGGCCGGCCTTGTCGATGCCGATCAGGATCGGCTCGAAGCGCGAACGGTCCAGTGCATCGACGATGTTGCGCGCCGACTGCAGCGACACTTCATGCTCGGCCGAACGGCCACCAAAAATAATCCCTACCCGCAGCTTGCTCATGATCGGCCTCACGTTTGAAAGTAAGGCTTCTTACCATGAGCCGTCAGCGATTCGCTACCAGCGTGGCGCCGAACAGCACATAACAACCACCGGCAAACCGGTCCAGCCACTTGCGCGAGCGGCTGTAGGCGTTGGCCATCCGTTCACTGGAAAACACCAGTGCCACGCAGGTGTACCAGCTGAATGACAGCGTCGCCATGGTGATCACGGCCAGGGTCAGCAGCATCGGCGACGGTGATGGGGGCATGGTGGACGCAAAGATCGTCGCGACAAACAGCGCCGCCTTGGGGTTGGACAGGTTGCCCAATAAACCCAGGCGCCAGGCGGAAAACAACGAACGCCGAGGTTCGTCGGGCAACAGGTTCTGGGCCATGGCCGGTGCCGAGCGCCGGAACAGTTTCAACCCCAGGTAAATCAGGTAGCAGCCGCCGATGATCTTGAACGCGAGGTACAACATCGGCGCTGCGGTAAACAATGACTTGATCCCCAAGCCGCCGGCCAGGCCCCACATCACGGTGCCAGTGGCCACGCCAGCGGACGCCACTACGCCATGGCGACGTGAGCAACTGGCAGCCAACTGCGCGGTATTGAAAAAGTTCGGGCCTGGCGTCACGACCGCGACGGTCCAGAGCAAGGCCAGCGACAGAAGAGGCGCGGCGTACGGCAGGCTTGGGAAAAGCATCGGTTGATCCATCCTTCAGGGAATTAAAGATCCTTGCCGTTTACAGCTCAGGTTCGGGTTCATGCACCAGCAGGTCGCCCGGCTGACACTCCAGATACTTGCAGATTGCATCCAAGGTCGCCAGCCGTATGCCCTTGACCTTGCCTTGCTTGAGCAATGACAGGTTTTGTTCGGTGATACCAATGGCGGCGGCCAGGTCCTTGGACTTGACCTTGCGCCGGGCGAGCATAACGTCCAACTCAATCACAATAGACATGCTGTTCTCAAACAAACGTGCGGTTTTCAGAATCCACTTCACTGGCCTGCCACAGGATACGCGCGATCACCGAGATGCAGCCGGCGAGAAACAGCGCCACGATGCTGGGCGGGGTAAAACTCAAGGTGAGCAGCCGCTGGCCAACCGGCTCGTTCATCGTGACCCAGACACTGAGCAAGGGCTCACACAGAAAATCCAGCAACACCCACAGTGCCACGGCCCGGCCTACTTTACCCAAGTGCTGCGCGGCGGCGCTGGAAAAATACTCCCCACGAGCATAGTTCTGGAACAGCTGGCGCAAATGATTCAAACCGGACACCAGCGCCATCAAGGGAATGCTGGAGAGCAGGACGCCGCCCAGTGTCTGCCACCAAGGGAACGTCGCAACGATCTCCGCCCGTCCCTCGATCTGTTGACCACTCAGGGCGAAACCAAACCCGAACGAAGCGCTTTGCACCGGGTAAAGCCACGCAGCGGTATTGAGCAGCAGTATGGCGACGATCAACAACAGGGTAAGCAATGCCATGCGCTGGCTGAGCTGGGCAAGACGTTGGGAATTCATGGATAAGCCTCTGAGAAATTTGAGGCGGAAAAATAAACGATTAATTATCGTAAAACAATCATTTTTTAATGATTAGCGATACCTTAACGCAAAGCCGGTACTGCCCCCGAAATTTCAGCAGTGGCACAATCGTTCAAGACCGCAGCAGACAGCCCGGTCACACTGGGGTAACGTATTTGCGTCCCGACCTGCGACTGACACCATGATCAAACCCTCTCTCGACTGGCTGCACCGCGCGCCCCACGCCAGTGGGCTGGAGCGTATCGAGGCGTATTTTGCCGGGTTTGGCTTCGACCCTCATCGCCACGACACTTACGCCATCGGCCGCACCTTGTTCGGCGTGCAGAGCTTTCACTATCGCGGCGGCATGACACACAGCCTGCCGGGGCGGACCATGGTGATCCATCCCGATGAAGTGCATGACGGCTGGGCCGGCAGCGAGGAAGGTTTCAAATACCGGATGATTTACGTGGAGCCGGCGCTGATCCAGCAGGTGCTCGGTGGCAAGCCGTTACCGTTCATCCCCGGCGGATTGTCCAGCGACCCGTGGCTGTACCGCGCCAGTGAAGTGTTGCTGCAAAGCCTGGATTGCCCGATTGATCCGTTGCAGGAACAGGACGCAATGTTTGACCTGGCCCAGGCGCTGAATAACGCGTCGGGCATCACGGTCAATCGCAAGACCTTCGACTACCGGGCCGCCGAGCGCGCACGGGAATTTATCCACAGTGCCCTGGGCCGGCCGATTACCCTCGATGAAATGGCGGAATACGCCAACCGCGACCGCTGGGCGTTGTCGCGGGATTTTCGTTTGTTGTTCGGCACCAGCCCCTATCGCTACCTGACCATGCGCCGCCTGGACCTGGTGCGCAGCCTGCTGGGCCAGGGCCAGTCATTGGTAGATGCGGCACTGACCGCCGGCTTCACCGACCAGAGCCACATGACCCGCCAGTTCCGCAGCACTTTCGGCATGCCGCCGTCGCGCTGGGTGAAGATGCTCGGGCGCTGAAATCCCGCCTTGAAATGCGATCAACCTGTAGGAGCTGGCTTGCCTGCGATGGCGGTGGGTCAGTTAATAAATTGTTGGCTGACACTCCGCTATCGCAGGCAAGCCAGCTCCTACAGTTGAACTATGTCGCTGCCGAAATCGTATTCGACGCTGGAGCTCGTTCCTTAAGGGCCAACGCCAGCACCGCACCCGCCAGGGCAATCGCCGCGCTCCACCACAACGCCAGCTCAATCCCGCCCGCCTGCGCCGCGCCCGTCGACCCACCGGCGTTCGCCAACGACACCAGCAACGCCAGCCCCAACGCACCGCCAATCTGCTGGCTGGTGGACGCCATGCCTGCCGCCACACCCTGCTCGCCCGGCCGGATGCCCAGCCCGGCGGCCACCCACATCGCCGTCCAGGTCATGCCCTGGCCAATACTCAGGATGAAAATCCCCGGCAGCAACGACCAGAACCCCGCCCCCGTCGGCAACGCCACACATACCAAAGCGATACCCACCGCGCCCGCCAACTGGCCGCTGACCAGGGTGTTGCGCAACCCCAGACGCGCCAATGAACGCTCCGCCAGCCAGATACCCGCGGTGCACACCAGCGTCGCCGGCAAAAACGCCAACCCCGCCTGCAACACGCTGTAGCCGTAGACCTGCTGGTAATACACCGCCAAAAAGTAGTACTGCACGCCAAAGCTGCTCATGAACACCGCCGTCAACACCATGGCCATGCGCAACTCGCGATAGCCCAACAAGCGAAGCGGCATCAACGGATCACGGCCCCGGTGTTCGATCCACCCAAACAATCCGAGCAGCACCAACGCCAAGGCCATGCAGCCCAGGGTCGACGGCGCCGCCCAGCCCCACTCCGGCCCCTGCACCAGGGAGAACACCAGCAAGGTGCCGCCCAGCGTCACGGTCAACGCGCCGCTGATATCAAAGTTGCGCCCGCGGGCCCGTTCGCCATCGGCGGGAATCCAGTAGCGCGCCGCCAGGGCGCAGGCGCCGGCCAACGGCACGTTCACCAGGAACACCGCTTCCCAGCCCCAGGCCTGGGTCAGCACGCCGCCGAGCAACGCGCCCAATGCCAGGCCCGCCGCAGACGCCGCGCTCCACACGGCAAACGCCCGATTACGCGCGGGCCCTTCGGCGTAGTGGGTGTTGATCAGCGCCAGCGTGGCCGGGAACAACAGCGCCCCACCCACACCCTGCACCGCCCGCGCCAGCACCAGCAGCAAGGCGCTGCCACCGAGCACCGCCGCCAGGGAAGACAGCGCATACAGAGACTGGCCAAGCATGTACAAGCGCCGCTTGCCCAACAGGTCCGCCGCCCGACCGCCCAGCAACAGGAAGCCACCAAACGCCACGCTGTAGGCACTGACCACCCACTGCAATTGCTGGGCAGAAAACCCCAGGTGGCTGCCGATTTGGGGCAGCGCGACAAACACAATGGTCGCGTCGAGGGCGATGATCAGTTGCGCGGTTGCCAGCAGCAACAGCATCCAGCCAGAGGGTCGAGAAGAAGACATCACAGTGTCCTGCCTGAAAATGAGAGGCGCCAGTTTCTTTCATGCCCAACAGATGATAAATACCCCTATCACTCTTTCAGTAATGACTTTAATCATGGATCTGAATGCTGTTCGCCTGCTGGTGCGCGTCGCCGAAACCCGCAGTTTCACTCGCGCCGCCGGAGACCTGGGGCTGACCCAATCGGGCTTGTCCCGGGCCATTTCCCGGCTGGAAAACCAGCTGGGTGTGCGCCTGCTGCAACGCAACACCCGCAGCGTCAGCCTCACGCCCGACGGGCAGATGCTGTATGAACGCAGCGCGCCGCTGCTGGCGGAACTGGCCGAAGCTGAGCGGCAAATGCTCGACCGCCGTGCCTCACCGTCCGGTTTGCTGAAGATCAGCACGCCCTCGTTGTTTGGCCGCAAGGTGGTGATGCCGGTGATCGGCGAGCTGACCCTGCAATACCCCGATCTGCGCATTGAAGCGGTAATGACCGACCGCCTGGTGGACATCGTCGACGAAGGCTTTGACGCCTTGCTGCGCACCGGCGACATCCAGGACCAACGCCTGATCGCCCGGGCACTGCCACCGCTGCGCTGGGTCACCGTCGCCTCCCCGGCTTATCTCGCGCGTTTTGGTACGCCGCAAACCGTCGATGAACTCCAGGACCACAATTGCCTGACCGTACGTAACCTGCGCACCAGCCGGCTGGTGGACTGGCAGTTCATGCTCGATGGCAGGGTGCAGGACGTGAGTGTCGAGGGGCGGTTGATCTTTGATATCGGCGATGCGCTGGTGGACGGCGCGCTGGGCGGATTCGGCATCGCCCAGGTGATGGACTTTGCGGTGCGGGAAGATCTGGCGGCCGGGCGCCTTGTGCCCTTGCTGGAGGAATTTGCCGGGCGCAGTCGGGCGATATCGCTGGTGTATCCGCCATCGCGGCAGTACTCGCCGAAGTTGATGGCGTTTGCCGAGGCACTCAGCAAAGCCCAGTGGTAACACAACCTTTGTGGCGAGGGAGCTTGCTCCCGCTCGGATGCGCAGCAGTCGTATATCTACCGACCAAGTGTATTGGCAGGAAACAATGGGACCGCTTCGCGCTCCAGCGGGAGCAAGCTCCCTCGCCACAAAACCAGGCTGTACCGGAAGAATTGGCACTGGGCTTAAAGCTGTCGCCCATCAATCGGCTCACCAATCGTCAGGAAATGCCCGCCCGCCACATGGTGCAAGGTACGCAGCGCATCCTGCCCTTCGAAATGCCAGCGACCGTCGCTGAATACGCGCTCATCAGCCTGGGCGGCCACCACTTCGGCGAGGAACAGATCGTAGGTCTGCTGGTTATGCGGTTCCGGCAGCAAGCGGCATTCCAGCCACGCCACGCAGCCTTCAAGCATCGGCGCTTCGGTGTGTTCGCCGCTGAACGTCTGCAAGTCATATGCGGCGAACTTGTCGGTCTCGCTGCCGGTGGTGTTGCCCACGGTCTGCACGATATCGGCCTGGGCCGCACACGGTACGTTGAGCACGAAAGTGCCGGCGCCTTCGAGCAGTTGCCGGGTCCAGGTGGCCTTATCCAGCACGACGGCGACTTTGGGCGGCTCGAAATCCAGCGGCATCGCCCAGGCCGCGGCCATGATGTTGCGCTGGCCGTTGTGCGCGGCGCTGACCAGTACGGTCGGGCCGTGGTTGAGCAAGCGGTAGGCCTTGGACAGCGGGACGGGACGGCGATGGTTAGGGCTCATGGACGAAAGGCTCGGAAAAAAAACCTACGATACCTCAAGCATGAGCCCGGGTGACTAGCTGCTCAGTTGATTGGCGAATTGCCCTACAGCGCTGACCACTTTCTGGGCGCCGTCCTGGATCTCGACGATCACCGTGCCCGCCTCGGCCGCCAATGCCAGCCCTTGCTCGGCCTGCAGGCGGCCATCGGTCATCAACGCCACTGCATCGCGGGCCATGTCCTGGTTCTGGCGCACCACGCCGACGATTTCCTCGGTGGCCTTGCTGGTACGCGACGCCAGTTGCCGAACCTCATCGGCCACCACCGCAAAACCACGGCCTTGCTCACCGGCACGGGCGGCTTCGATGGCGGCGTTGAGCGCCAGCAGGTTGGTCTGCTCGGCGATGCCGCTGATGGTCTTGACGATGCTGCCAATCACCTGGGACTGGGCGTTCAGCGCTTCAATGCCCTCACCCGCCTGCTCCATGTGCTTGGCCAGGTCGCGCATCACCTCCACCGCCTGGGTGACCACGGTGGTGCCGCGCTGGGCGCTGCTGTCGGTGTGCAGCGAGGTGCTGTAGGCGATGTTGGCCGCGTCGGCCACGGCCTGTTCCTGGTTGACCTGGTCGGTGATCACCGTGGCGAACTTGACCACTTTGTACAGCCGCTCGTTGGCGTCGAGCACCGGGTTATACGAAGCCTCCAGCCACACCACCCGCCCGTGGCTGTCCACTCGCTTGAAGCGGCCCGCGACGAATTCACCGGCGTTCAGGCGCTTCCAGAACTGCTGGTACTCGACGCTGCCGGCATCCTGCGGCTCACAGAATATCCGGTGATGTTTGCCCTGGATCTGCGCCAGGCTGTAACCCATGCCGTTGAGAAAACGGTCGTTGGCCGTCAGTACATTACCGTTGAGGTCGAACTCGATCACTGCCGTGGAACGCACCAGCGCGGTGATCAGGTTTTCGTGCTCGCGGGACGCCTCGATAGTGCGGGTCAGGTCGCTGGAGTACATCGAAATATGCTTGATACGCCCGTCACTGCCACGCACCGGTTGCACGATGGAGCGCAGCCACGCCTCATTGCCGTTGCCGCGCATCAGGCGTACGGAACCGGCGAAGTGTTCGCCACGCACCAGGGCGTTCGTGAAGCGCAGTTGAAAAGTGTCGTGCTTGACGTGCGCCGGCACCAGATCCTCGATCAGGCGGCCTTGCAGCTGGCTTGCCTGGTAAGCCATCTCTTGAAGGAAGATGGCATTGACGGATTCGATGCGCCCTTCGGGATCCAGGGTCAGGGCCATCATTTCGCTTTCCAGGCTCTCCTTGACCTGCTGCAAACTGGATAATTCTTCGCGAAGAGCAGACAGCTCCTGCTTGAGACGGGTGTTGAACATGGAAGCACCGGTGGGCAAATGAGGGCGGGATCTGACCTGCATCGGCGCTGCCGGCATTTTCTTAAGAGAGCTTTAGCCCATTGCCCAACTATATTTTTTCAGCCCCTCAACTGCCGTTGTTACGGCAGATGCCCATCACTTGGTAGTGGAGCGTGTTGAGCTTGCCGGTGGAGTCTTCGTAGGTCATGCGTGACGGCACCGCGCTGCACGAGCGGATCGGCGGCGTGACATTCACCACCTTGGCAATGTCCAGCTTCATGCCGTAGCGATACACCAGCACCTCGGGCGCAGGCTTGCCCTTTCTGGCCGCGTAGGCGGCCATGGCTTGCTCATTGTTTTGCATCAATTGGGCGAAGGTGCGGTCGCCTCCACCTTCGGCCATCGCGCCGGCGGAAACGATCAGGGCCAATGCAGCGACAGTGGTTTTCAGGGTATTCATGAGGGCGTCCTCGTCTGACTTATTGAATTAAAAGTTCAGAGCAAGAATAACTAACCAAGCCTGTCGCAAAGTTCACCGACAGATTACTTATCCGTTATGTTTTATTGAAATTCCAAAATTGTAATCTGTGCGCCACCTCGCCGTTATCTCGTGTTTGCAACTATCTGCCCGGGCGCCATCACAACAAGAATGCCCCATCGATAAGAAGCTGATAGCTGCCACTACCGAGGAGCGCTACATGAGCACTAACCGCACATTTTCACTCTCCATGATTGCCGCCCTGGCGGGGCTCACCCCGCTGTCAGGCATGGCCGTGGAAGAAAAACCCGAAGGGTTTATCGAAGGCAGCACCTTGAACGTGCTGGCCCGCAACTTCTACTTCAACCGCGATGACCGCAAGGGCCAGTCGAGCCCCACCGGCAATGGCTATTCCGAAGCCTGGGCCCAGGGTTTTATCGGCAAGTTCGAATCCGGATTCACTCAGGGTCCGGTGGGTTTCGGCCTCGATGCGTTTGCGATGTATGGCCTGAAACTCGACTCCGGCACCGGCCGCAGCGGCGGCAAGGGCTCGTTCGGCGTACTGCCGGTAGACAGCGACAACCACCCCGAGGATGGCTACAGCAAGCTCGGCGGCGCGGTAAAAGTGCGTCTGCTGGATACCGTGATCAAGGCCGGTGACGTGTTCCCGCTGACCCCGGTGGTGGCCTACGGCGACTCGCGGGTGTTGCCGGAAAGCTTCCGTGGCGTCACCGCGCAAAACACCAGCATTGACGGATTGAGCTTGCAGGCCGGGCACTTGAGCGGCATGAGCCAGCCTACTCAAAGCGGCATGGATAAAGGCTTCGCGACGTTTTATGCGGGCAAGGTGGATTCACCCTGGATCGGCTATGCCGGCGGCGACTACCAGGTGAACAAACACCTCAGCGTCAGCCTGTACACCAGCCGCCTGAAGGATGCCTGGGACCAGTACTACTTCGGCAGCGCCGCCAGCTACCCGCTGAACGATGACGTGTCGCTGTTTGGCGACTTCAACTATTACAAGGCCGTGGACGAGGGCAAGAAACGCCTTGGCGAGTTCGATAACAACATCTGGAGCGCCAGGCTCGGGGTCAAGGTCGGCGCCCACAGCCTGGCCCTGTCGCACCAGCGCAACAACGGCGATGACGACTTTGACTACCTGCGCATGTCGGACTCGATCTTCCTCAACAACTCGATCCAGTACAGCGACTTCAACTCGCCCAGGGAACGCTCGTGGATGCTCGCCTATAACCTCGACATGCAGGCCTTCGGCATTCCTGGCCTGACCTTCATGACCCGCTATGGCAAAGGTACCGGCGCCGACTATAGCAACGCCAACAGCGTGTACATGCGCCGTGACGCGGCCGGCGACCCGCTGACCGATCAACGCCGCTGGGAGCGGGATATCGAGGCGAAGTACGTGGTGCAGGGCGGTAACTTGAAAGACCTGTCGCTGCGTTTGCGCCAGGCGACCGTTCGCTCAAGTGCCTTTGAGTCGGACTTGGAAGAAGTTCGGTTGATTGTCGAATACCCATTGGCAATTCTGTAAATGAACACAACGGCAAATGCTTACATTCATTTGCCGTTGACTAACATCTGTTCACAAATTGAAGCCTGTCAGAACTGTAATATGCGCCTCACCTTCTCGTTAAGTTGCGCTTCATATACTGGTCACAACTAACGGCACACGCCTTATTTGGAGACACGTCATGAAGCCATCCCACCTGTTATTGATCAGTTTTCTCGGCGCCACTTCCACCCTCGCATTCGCCGACGACGGCGCCGACCGCTCCCGGCAGTTCCTCGCCGAGTTCCGCCAGCAACAGCAGCAGGTCCACGGTGAACAGTCCGTGGCCGAGACCGCGCCCGCCGACGCACAGAAGCAGTCGATCTGAACGGCGCACACCGAGCACATTCATCTCTGAAGCTTTTGTGTAGCTCCTTTGGAAAGAGATGAATTTTTAACGCCCCGGATGGGGCGTTTTTTTTGCCCGCCCGTTCTGCAACGCAACAACCAGTCACAAACTGGCTGATTGACCCTGTAGCTACTTCAGCCTTCAGGCTTCGGAAAATTCGAATTTCAGTCTCTCTCTATCAGTAAAAGGTAAACCCCCATGCGTATCCTTGTGGTTGAGGACGAGCAAAAAACCGCCGCCTACCTGCAGCAGGGCCTGACCGAAAGCGGTTACGTGGTCGACTGCGCCGCCAGCGGCGTGGACGGCCTGCACCTGGCCGGGCAACACGCTTATGAACTGGTGATTCTCGATGTAAACCTGCCGGCCAAGGACGGCTGGGAAGTGCTTGAGCAACTGCGCCGCGACAGCAACCAACGGGTGATGATGCTCACAGCCCGTGGCCGGCTGACTGACAAGATCAAGGGCCTGGACATGGGCGCCGATGATTACCTGGTCAAACCCTTCGAATTCCCCGAATTGCTGGCCCGGGTGCGTACGCTGTTGCGCCGCAGCGAGCACATACCGGTGCCGGAAGTCTTCCGCGTGTCGGACCTTGAACTGGACCCGCGCCGCCACCGCGCCTATCGCGGCACCCGGCGCATTGACCTGACTACCAAGGAGTTCGCGCTGCTGCATGTGCTGATGCGTCAGTCCGGCGAAGTGCTGACCCGCACGCAGATTATTTCCCTGGTGTGGGACATGAATTTCGACTGCGACACCAACGTGGTGGAGGTCTCCATCAGCCGCCTGCGGGCCAAGGTCGATGACCAGAGTGACGTCAAGCTGATCCATACCATTCGCGGCGTGGGCTATGTGCTGGAGGCCCGCCAATGAAAGCCAGCAGCCTGTCGATGCGCCTCGGGCTGACGGTGAGCCTGATGGGCGCGGGCCTGGTGGTGCTGCTCGCGACACTGGCCTACCTGGCGCTGACCCACGAGCTTGAGAAACTGGCGCGCAAGGGCCTGGAAAGCAAGATGGAGCAGATCCAGCACAGCCTCGCCCTCGGCCTGGACACCCGCGACATAAAGGCCCGCCCGCATTCGCTGATGGACCTGGTGATGGGGCATGACAATTTCTACCTGACCATCGTCGGCACCGCACCCGATGAAGCGGTGCTGCTGAGCGTCGGTGCCAAGCCACAGGAACCGTTGCTGACCGACTTCGCACCACGCCAGACCCTCGGTTACCTGAACTGGGACGACAGCAACGGTAACCAGGTGCTCAGCGCCTCCAGCCTGATGCGCCTGTCCAGCGGCGAACGCGTCCGGGTGCTGCTGTCCCTGGACCGCATGGACGATCAGGCATTGCTCAGTGCTTACCTGCGTTCCACGGTGATCGCCCTGCCGCTGCTGTTGCTGCTGATCGGCATCGGCGCGTGGTGGGTGGTGCAACGCGGGCTCGCACCGCTGCAACAGTTCAGCCGCGTCGCGGCCAAGGTCACCACACAGGATCTGACCCACCGCCTGGCTGTGGATAACTTGCCCAACGAGTTGGGCGAGTTGGCGCAGGGCATCAACTTCATGCTGCAGCGCCTGGATGGCGGTGTGCAGCAGCTGTCGCAGTTCTCCGATGACCTGGCCCACGAGCTGCGCGCACCGCTGACCAACTTGATGGGCAAGGCCCAGGTGACGTTGTCCCGGGAGCGCCCGCCCGAGGAGTACAAGGCGGTGCTGGAATCCAGCACCGAAGAAATGGAGCGGCTGGCGCGGATCGTTTCCGACATGCTGTTCCTGGCACAGGTCAGCCACCCGGCGGCGCGGGTTTCGTTTGCGCCCGTGTCCCTGGCCGCTGAAGCACGCCGGGTGATGGAACTGTTTGCGTTGAGTGCCGAAGACAAGCAACTGAGCCTGAGCCTTCACGGTGATGCCTCGGTGCATGGCGATCGCCTGATGATTCAGCGGGCGATTTCCAACTTGTTGTCCAATGCCATCCGTCATACGCCACACGCTTCCACGGTGTCGTTGCAGGTGGAAACCCACGGGCAGCAAGTCTCGCTGTCGGTGGGCAACCCGGGCCCGGGGATTGAAGCGCACCACCTGCCGAACCTGTTCGAGCGTTTCTACCGCGTCGACAGCAGCCGCGCCCGCTCCGAAGGGGGGACCGGGCTGGGGCTGGCCATCGTGCGGTCGATCATGACCCTGCATCAAGGCCGGGCAGAAGTCAGCAGCGAGCCCGGAGATTTCACTGTGTTTCGGTTGGTGTTTCCCCTTCATACCAACGCTATCTGCCAATAACCCATTGTGGCGAGGGAGCTTGCTCCCTCGCCACAGGTTATTGGCCAGGCATCGGGCGGTCTTCCTGTTCTTCACGCCGGTGCGCCCAGTGATACAGCGCCGGCAATACCAGCAGGGTCAGCAGCGTCGACGAAATAATCCCGCCAATCACCACCGTCGCCAACGGGCGCTGCACTTCGGCGCCGGTGCCGGTGGCCAGGGCCATGGGGATAAACCCCAGCGACGCCACCAACGCCGTCATCAACACCGGGCGCAAGCGCGTCAGGGCGCCTTCGTTGATGGCCACCGACAATGAGCGCCCCTCTTCCCGCAGGTTGCGAATGAACGCAATCATCACCAACCCGTTCAGCACCGCCACCCCCGACAGCGCGATAAAACCCACGCCCGCCGAGATCGACAACGGAATGTCCCGCAGCCACAGCGCCATGATCCCGCCGGTCAACGCGAAGGGAATCCCGGTGAACACCAGAAGCCCGTCCTTGAGGTTGTTGAACATCATGAACAGCAACCCGAACACCAGCAGCAACGCCACCGGCACCACGATGCGCAAGCGCTCGGAAGCTTCCTTCAACTGCTCGAACTGGCCGCCCCAGGTGGTCCAGTAGCCCGCGGGGATTTTCACCTGAGTGTCGATGGCCGTCCCGGCTTCCTCGACAAACGAGCCGATATCGCGCCCACGCACGTTGGCGCTGACGATCATCAGGCGTTTGCCGTTTTCACGGCTGATCTGGTTGGGGCCGAGCACCAGGTCCAGGCTGGCGACTTCCGACAGCGCGATAAAACCCAACTGCCCCGCCGCGTTATTCGCCAGCGCCGGGATCGGAATCAACAGCCGCGACAGGCCTTCGATATCGGTGCGCAGCGCGTCCGACAAACGCACGACCATGTCAAAACGCCGGTCGCCTTCGTACATCGTCCCGGCCTGGCGCCCACCCACGGCGACGGCGATCGTGTCTTGCACATCGCCCACGTTCAGGCCGAAACGCGCAGCCTTGTCGCGGTCGATATTGATGGTCAGCACCGGCAGGCCGGAGGTCTGTTCCACCTTCACTTCCGAGGCGCCCTTGAGGGTTTGCAAGGTCTCGGCGATTTCCCCGGCGGTCTTGTTGAGCACCGCCATGTCGTCACCAAACACCTTCACCGCCACGTCACTGCGCACGCCGGAAATCAGTTCGTTGAAGCGCAGCTGGATCGGTTGCGACAGTTCATACACGCTGCCCGGCACAATCGCACTGGCGCGCTGGATGTCGGCGATGATTGCCTCGCGGGACTTCTTCGGGTCGGGCCACTGGTCCTTGGGCTTGAGCATCACGTAGCTGTCGGAGATGTTCGGCGGCATCGGGTCGGAGGCGATTTCCGCGGTGCCGGTGCGGGCGAATACCCGCTCGATTTCCGGCACCTCAGCCATCAAGGTCTTTTCCAGTTGCTGCTGCATCTGTACCGACTGCGTCAGGCTGGTGCCCGGCACCCGCAACGCTTGTTGGGCGAAATCACCCTCGCTGAGGCTGGGGATAAATTCGCTGCCCATGCGACTGGCCACCAGGCCCGACGCAACGATGGCCAGCACCGCCAGGCCGAACACCAGCGGCCGGCGCGCCATCACCCAATCCAGCACCGGCGCGTAGACACGGCGTGCGCTGCGCATCACCAGGTTTTCCTCTTCCTTGACCTTGCCGGTGACGAACAGCGCAATGGCCGCCGGCACGAAGGTCACGGACAGAATCATTGCCCCCAGCAGCGCGATCACCACGGTGAACGCCATCGGGTGGAACATCTTCCCGGCCACCCCGGTGAGGGCGAAGATCGGCAGGTACACCACCATGATGATCAGTTGCCCGAAGATCAGCGCGCGCCGCGCTTCCTTGGCCGCCGCAAACACTTCATGCAGGCGCTCGCTGCGGGTCAGCAATCGCCCGTGGCGCTGCTGGGTGTGGGCCAGGCGGCGGATGGCGTTTTCGACGATCACCACCGCGCCATCCACGATAATCCCGAAATCCAGCGCGCCGAGGCTCATCAGGTTGGCGCTGACCTTGTTGGTAAACATCCCGGTAAAGGTGAACAACATGGCCAGGGGAATCACCATCGCGGTGATCAGCGCGGCGCGGATATTCCCCAGGAACAGGAACAATACCGCCACCACCAACAGCGCCCCTTCGAAGAGGTTTTTCTTCACGGTGCTGATGGCTTTTTCCACCAGGTTGGTGCGGTCGTAGACGGTGACGGCCACCACACCTTCAGGCAGCGAACGGTTGATCTCTTCGAGTTTTTTCGCGACCGCCTGGGACACCGTGCGGCTGTTTTCGCCGATCAACATGAACACCGTGCCCAGCACCACTTCGCGGCCATTTTCCGTGGCGGCGCCGGTACGCAGCTCGCGGCCAATGTCGACCTGGGCGACGTTGCGTACCCGAATCGGCGTACCGTCGGAAGTGGTGATGACGATGTTGGCAATGTCGTCGATGGACGCGACTTGCCCCGGCGCACGGATCAGCAATTGCTCGCCGCTGCGCTCGATGTAGCCGGCGCCGACGTTGGCGTTGTTGCGCTCCAGCGCCGTGACCAGGTCGCCCAAGGTCAGGTTGTAGGCCGCCAGGCGCTTGGGGTCCGGGGCGATCTGGTATTCCTTGGCAAACCCGCCGATGGTGTTGATCTCGGCCACCCCCGGCACGTTGCGCAGTTGCGGCTTGATGATCCAGTCCTGGATCACCCGCAGGTCGGTCGGCGTATAGGCTGAGCCGTCCTCCTTGCGCGCGCCGTCTTTCGCCTCCACGGTCCACAGGAAGATTTCCCCGAGCCCGGTGGAGATCGGCCCCATCATGCTTTCGATACCATCGGGGAGTTGCTCGCGAGCCACCTGCAAGCGTTCGTTGACCAGCTGGCGGGCGAAGAACAGGTCGGTGCCGTCCTTGAAAATCACCGTGACCTGGGACAAGCCCGAGCGCGACAGCGAGCGGGTCTGCTGCAAGCCCGGCAGCCCGGCCATGGCGGTCTCGATGGGAAAGGTGATGCGCTGCTCGGTTTCCAGCGGCGAAAAACCCGCCGCCGCCGAGTTGATCTGCACCTGGACGTTGGTGATATCCGGCACGGCGTCGATGGGCAATTTCTGATAGCTGGCGATACCGACACCGGCCATCAACAGCACCGCCAACAGCACGATGATGCGCTGCTCGATGGCGAATTGGATAAGGCGCTCAAACATGGGGAATCACTCGCAGGATCAATGGGCGTGCTCGGCCGAGGCCTTGCCCAACTCGGACTTGAGGATGAAGCTGCCGACGGTGGCCACCTGCGCGCCGGCGTCGAGGCCCTGGCGCACTTCGACGAAACCGTTTTCGCTGACGCCCAGTTCGATATGCCGGGTCATGAAGCCGTCGCTGGTGCGCACGAACACCGAGGGTTTGTCCTCGACGGTCTGGATTGCCTCCTGGGGGACGGTGACCTTGGCCGGGTAGGTGTCGGTGGCGACCTGCACGGAAACGAACAGCCCTGGACGCCACGAAGCGTCGGGGTTCGGCACCGTGACGCGCACGGTGGCCGTGCGGGTCTGCTCCCCCAGCAAGTTGCCGACATAGGCCACGGTACCGAGCACTTCGGTGCCCATTTCCGAGGACGTGACCTTCACCGGTTTGCCGACCCGGACCTTGTTCAAATCCTTGGGGAACACGCCGAAGGTCACCCACACCTGGGACAGGTCCGACAGGGTGAAGGCGTTGCTGGTCTCGCTCACCACTTCGCCGACACCCAGGTGTTTTTCCACTACTACGCCGTCGAACGGCGCCCGCAGTTCGTAGCGATTGCCGCCGACCAATACGGCGCTGCCGCTCAGGGCGTTCATCTTTTGCCGGGCATTGTTCAGGGCAATTTCGGCCTCTTGCAGCGCCTGGCGCGCCAGCAGGTAATCCTGTTCGGCGGAGATCCTGTCCTGCCACAACTGGCGCTCGCGCTGGAAGGTGGTGCGGGCCAGTACCACCCGGCGCTCACTGGCCGCCAGTTCACTGCGCTGATCGGAAATCTGCTGGCTGGCGATCACTGCCAGCAGCTCGCCCTTCTTCACCGATTGGCCGAGGTTGACCTGCACCGACTCCACCACGCCGGCAGCACGCGGCACGATGTGGGAGGTGCGGTCTTCGTCGAAACGCACCTCGCCCGGCAGCGAAAGCACAGTGCTGATCTGCCGGGATTGCGCCGGGGCCAGTTGAATACCGGCGGCCTGGACCTGCTGTTCGGTCAGCTCGATCTTGCCTTCTTCTTCCGCCTCTGCCGCACCGCTGATGGCCGGCCACGCCAGCATCAGCGCAACGGCCAGTGCCATCCTGTGTTTGTTGTTCATGGAACGCTCCTGAAAAAATCAAAACCGGGCGAGGTCGCCGTAAATCCGTTCGATGCGCACCCAGGCTTCGGTGGCCTGGGCCGTCGCCGCGAGGTATTGGGTGCGGGCCGCAATCAAGGTGCGCTGGGCGTCGAGTACGTCGAGGAAGTTGAACTTGCCCATCTCGAAACCACGGGTGGCGCTGTCCACCGCGCTTTGTGCGGCGGGCAGGATCTGTTGGTTGAACGAGCGCACTTCGGTATTCGCGGTTTGCCAAAGGTCCAGGGCCTGGCGGGTTTCGGTGCGCAGGCGCAGTTCGGCGGCGTTGCGCAGGTCGCGGGCCTGGTCGGCACGGCGACTCGCGGCCAGCACGTTGCCCTGGTTGCGGTTGAACAGCGGGATCGGCATCGACACGCCCACCACGTTGACCCGCTCGCGCACGCTGGCGTCGTATTGGCTGCCGATGGACACGTCGAGGTCGGGAATGCGCTGGGCTTTTTCCAGGCCCAGGGCCGCTTCGCCCTGGACGATTTGCAGCTCGGCCAGGCGCAGTTCGGCGGTCTGTTCCAGGCGCGCCAGCAGCTGCGCGGGCGACGGTAATGCCGGGGCGGCCTGGGCTTGGGTGGCGACGGCCTGGAAATCGGTGCTGGCCGCGCCAGTACTGGCGGCGAGACGCCGGTAGGCATCGGTCAGGCCCATCTGCGCGCGGTTGAATTCCAGGCGGATTTCCGAGAGTTGCACCTGGGCCCGGGTGGCTTCCACCGGGGACGTTTTGCCGGCGGTGACGCGACCACTGGCCACCACCAGGCCGCGCTCGGCCAATGCCAATGAGCGCTGGGCCAGGTCGAGGCGTTCCTGGGCGCGAAGTGCACCGTAGTAACCGTCGATGACCTCCGCTCGCAGACCGTTGCGGCGCTGTTCCAGGGTGAGTGCGGCCGCCTCCTGGGCACGGGTGGCGACATCAATCCGGGCGCCGCGCTTGCCACCCAGTTCCAGGGTTTGGCTCAGTTTTACGGTGGTGGTGCGCGAGTTGCGGCGGGTGTCTTCGGCATCCCAGGAGGCCACCGGATTCGGAATCAAACCGGCCTGCTGGCGACCGCCTTGGGCGATGTCGATTTCCCACTGCGCAGCGGCCATGTCGGGGTTGTTGGCGAAGGCGGTTTGCAGGGCCGATTCGAGGGTCAGGGTTTGCGCGTTTGCGCCCTGGACCGTCATCAGCAACAGCACCGAAGCGCCGATAAACGTGCGGACAAAAGTTGGCATAACAATAGTTCCATGCCCATGAATTAACAGGTGGGCAATGTAACTTTCGGTACTTATCAGAGGAGTGGCCAGAACATTACAAATCCGTTAGCAACGGCTCTGGCGCGGGCTTTTGCTTTAAGCTCCTGGCAACTTTTCCACTGCCCAGCGGGATCCTCGACATGCGTATTCTGGTTATCGAAGACGAACCTAAAACCGCCGATTATCTACATCAGGGATTGAGCGAAAGTGGCTATATCGTCGACTGTGCCGCCACCGGCGCCGACGGCCTGCATTTGTCTCGCCAGCACGCCTACGACCTGGTGATGCTCGACGTGAATTTGCCGTTGATGGATGGCTGGGACGTGCTGCAACGCATCCGCCAGAACAGCAGCACCCGCATCATGATGCTGACCGCCCAGGGCCGCCTCGCCGACCGGATCAAGGGCCTGGACCTGGGCGCCGATGATTACCTGGTCAAGCCGTTTGAGTTCCCCGAATTACTCGCGCGGGTGCGCAACTTGATGCGCCGCAGCGTGCATTCGCCGGTGCCGGATGTGTTGCGGGTGGCCGACCTGGAATTGGATCAGGGCCGCCACCGGGCGTTTCGCGGTTTGCAGCGCATCGACCTGACCACCAAGGAGTTCGCCCTGCTGCACCTGCTGATGCGCCAGAGCGGCGTGGTGCTGTCGCGCACGCAAATTATCTCGTTCGTGTGGGACATGAACTTTGATTGCGACACCAATGTGGTGGAAGTGTCGATCCGCCGCCTGCGGGCGAAGATCGATGACCCGTTCGAGCGCAAGTTGATCCATACCTTGCGCGGCGTGGGTTATGTGCTGGAAGACCGTGAGTGACGGTCAGGCGTGCACCTCGTCGTGCTCGTCATGCTGAAAACCTTCGCCCTCGATCTGGATCGTGGCGTGGGAAATATCGAATTGTTCATGCAGTAACTCCGTCACCTGGCTGAGGATCTGTTGCTCGCTGCCTTGGGCAGAATCCGCCACCAGATGAGTACTCAGCACATTTTTGCCGCTGGTGAGGGCCCAGATATGCAGGTCGTGCACGTCCTTGACCCCGGGAACGCCGCGAATCGCCTGCTCCACCTTGTCGATATCAATGCCATCCGGCACACCTTGCAGCAGCACGTTCATGCTTTCCTTGAGCAGCGTCCAAGTGCGGGGCAACACCCAGAAGCCAATCGCTGCCGCCACCACCGAATCCACCCAGCCCCAGCCGGTGTACATGATCACCAGCGCCGCGATGATCACGCCGATGGAGCCGAGCATGTCACTCCAGACTTCCAGGTAAGCGCCCTTCACATTCAGGCTTTCGCCGCTGGCCGCACTCAGCAGGCGCATGGAAATCAGGTTGACGATCAGCCCCAGCACCGCGATCACCAGCATGCCGGTGGACTGGATCTCGGCGGGCGCCTGCAAGCGTTGATACGCCTCATACAGGATGTAGAACGCCACGCCGAACAGCAGCAGCGCATTAAACGCTGCCGCCAGGATCTCGAAACGCGCATAGCCGAAGGTGCGCTTGCGGTCGGCGGCGCGTTTGGCGACCTGGATCGCCACCAGGGAAATCCCTAGCGCCAGGGCGTCGGTCATCATGTGCGCGGCATCGGACAACAGCGCCAGGCTGCCGGTGATAAAGGCGCCGATCACCTCGGCGATCATAAAGCTGCCGGTCAGTGCCAATGCGATCCATAACAGCCGTTCGTGGCCGGCGCGTACCTGGGCGTGGCTGTGTCCTGCGCTCATGAAATATCCTCGTGGGTGGTCGTCCGGTTGATCATAGAGCTATAGGCCAAAACCACCGGCACGAGTTGCAAAATTGTCATCTCGCCGTCAGCTGAGCGTTAAGCCATACGCACCAAAATTGAACATGAACGCTCTGGAACCGTTGTATCAGGTATGCTTTTCGAGCAGGAAACAAAAAGAAACATATTAGCCAACCTGTTCGATAAGGAGTCCCGTTTTGGAGTTATCGACTGCCGCGTGGATGGTTCACGACACCCGCCTCATGTTCTGCGTATTACTGGCCATCGCCAGCATCATTGTGTTGATCAGCGCGACCAAGCTGCCGCCCTTCCTGTCGATCCTGATCGGTACGTTTATCGCCGGCGTCGGCGCGGGCTTGCCGCCGGAAGAAGTGGCCAAGGCCTTCAGCAAAGGCGCCGGGGCGATCCTCGGTGAAGCCGGGATCATCATTGCCCTGGGCTCGATGCTCGGCGCGTTGATGGCCGAATCCGGCGCTGCCGACCGTATCGCCACCACCCTGCTGGGGTTGGGTAAAGGCAAGTCATTGCCGTGGGTGATGGCGCTGGTGGCGATGGTGATTGGCCTGCCGCTGTTCTTCGAAGTGGGCCTGGTGATGATGGTGCCGATCATCTTCGTGATGGCCAAGCGTTCGAACCAGCCGCTGCTGAAAATCGCAATTCCGGCGCTGGCGGGGATGACCACCCTGCACGCCTTGATGCCACCGCATCCGGGGCCGCTGATTGCGGTCAGCGCGTTGCACGCCGACCTGGGCCTGACCATGTTGCTGGGCTTCTGCCTGGCGGTACCGGCCGTGATTCTGGCCGGCCCGTTGTACGGCAACTGGCTGTCCAAGCGCATGCACGTGGATGAGCCGGCCGACATTGGCGCGCTGTTCAGCGCACCGCCCAAGGCGCCGCGCCAGCCGAGTTTTGGTGTGTCGCTGCTGATCATCCTGTTGCCGGTGATCCTGATGCTCGGCAGCACCCTGGCCAAGGTTGCCATGTCGCCGGAAAGCCCGGTGGCACTGACCTTGAAGTTCCTCGGTGAGCCGTTGATCGCGCTGGGCCTGGCGGTGATTGCCGCGGTGATCTGCCTGGGCTGGGCCAGCGGCATGCCGCGGGCCGATGTCGGCAACACCCTGCGCAAGGCGCTGGCGCCGATCGCGGTGCTGCTGCTGACCATCGGCGCCGGTGGCGGGTTGAAGCAAACCCTGCTGGATGCCGGCGTGAGCCAGACCATCAGCAAGGTGGCCGAAGGCGCGCACATGCCGTACCTGTTGCTGGCCTGGTTGATTGCGGTGGCGCTGCGTCAGGCCACGGGGTCGGCGACCGTCGCCACCACGACAACGGCGGGCATCCTCGCGCCGATGATGGCGGGATTGGCGGCGACGCAAAGCTCACTGGTCGCCCTGGCGATTGGTGCCGGCTCGGTGTTCTTCTGCCACGTCAACGATGCCGGCTTCTGGATGGTGCGTGAGTACTTCGGCTTGCAGCTGAAGCAGACGATCTGGGTGTGGTCGGTGTTGCAGACCATTGTGTCGGTGGTGGGCCTGGTGGGCACGCTGCTGATGTGGCACTTCCTGACGTAATGATCGTTCCCACGCTCCGCGTGGGAATGCATCCGTGACGCTCCGCGTCACACGAGCGGACGCGGAGCGTCCAGGGAGTCGTTCCCACGCAGAGCGTGGGAACGATCAGGTGGGTAGGCGCTTTCCAAAATACGCCGCACTCACTGCGCCCACCGCGCCCATCACCACGCAATACCCCACGCAGATCCACGGGCTGGTCGGCATCAACGCGATCAACATCAGCGGCGTGGTACTCGCCCACAGCGCATAGGCAATGTTGTAGGTGAAGGAAATCCCCGACACCCGCACCTGCGCCGGGAACAGGTTGACCATCACCGACGGCACCGCGCCCACCACCCCGCAACTCAAGCCGGCAATTGCATACGCTGCGCCCAGCCACACGCCACCGGCAATCAGGCTCGCATAGAGCACGGCAATCCCCACCGGCAGCAGCAGGCTATAGACCAACACCGCACGCCAGGCGCCGATGCGGTCCACCAGGAGCCCGGCCAACACGCAACCGATATTCAGGAACACGATGCCCAACGCGCTCAGGGCGAAGGTGTGGCTGGGGCTCATGCCGAAGGTTTTCTGCATCATGGTCGGGGTGATCACCACCAGTACGACGACGGCCGAGGTGAGCACGCAGGTGAGGATCATCGCCGGCAGCAGCGCGCTGCGATGTTCCCGCAGGACGGTACGCAGCGGCAGTTCGGCGCCGGCCTGGCGACGGGCCTGCATTTGCAGGAACACCGGGGTTTCGCTGAGCCAGCGCCGCAGCCAGACACCGATCACGCCGAACACGCCGCCGAGCAGGAACGGGAAGCGCCAGGCGTAGTCGAGGATTTCGGCCGGGGTGAAGACTTGCGCCAGCAGCGTCGCCGTCAGCGCGCCGAGCAGGTAGCCGAAGGTCAGCCCGGCCTGGAGGAAGCCCAGGGCATAACCACGATGGTTGTCCGGAGCGTGTTCGGCGACAAACACCCAGGCGCTGGGCACTTCCCCGCCCACTGCCGCACCCTGGAGGATGCGCAGCGCCAGCAGGATCAACGGTGCGAAATAACCGATGTGTGCGTAGGTGGGCATGATGCCGATCAGCAGGCACGGCAGCGCCATCATCAGGATGCTCAGGCTGAACACCCGTTTACGCCCCAGGTGATCGGCGAAGTGTGCCATCAGGATTCCGCCCAGCGGGCGCGCGAGGTAGCCGGTGACAAAGATGCCGAAGCTTTGCAGCAGACGCAGCCACTCGGGCATTTCCGGCGGGAAGAACAGCTGGCTGAGGGTCAGCGCGAAAAATACGAAGATGATGAAGTCGTAGATTTCCAGGGCCCCGCCCAGGGCAGCCAGGCCCAGGGTTTTGTAGTCGGAGCGGGAGAAACGCTGCGCCTGTGGATAAGAGGTGGCAGTCATGGAAAAGCTCGGCAGACAAACAAAATGGCCTGCAGGTTATGAGCTGGGCCCGGTGATGGCAATCTCGCCGGATATATTTGCTTTACTCATTGATCAATGAAGATAACTACATTCCCAAATGAATAGCCGTAGAGGAACATGCAGCAAAACTGCCGCCCCCATAATAAATACAAATAGAGGTACTGAACGTGGCCGATGCTATCGAAGACAGCCGCTACGCCCGATTCGCCCTGCGTTGTTCAAACTTCGCCGAGCGCTGGTTCCCTGACTCCTGGGTGTTTGCCGCCCTCGCCGTGATCATTGTCGCCGTGGCGACCCTGGGCATGGGCGCCGCGCCGACCGAGGCCGCCAAGGCGTTTGGTGACGGTTTCTGGAGTTTGATCCCGTTCACCATGCAAATGGCCTTTGTGGTGATTGGCGGTTACGTGGTCGCCAGCTCCCCGCCCGCCGTGAAGTTGATCGACCGCCTGGCGCGCATCCCGAAGAACGGCCGTTCTGCCGTGGCCTGGGTGGCGCTGATTTCGATGGTCGCCTCGTTGCTCAACTGGGGCCTGTCCCTGGTGTTCGGTGGTTTGCTGGTGCGTGCGCTGGCCCGGCGTACGGATTTGCGCATGGATTACCGCGCGGCCGGTGCTGCGGCCTACCTCGGCCTGGGTGCCGTTTGGGCGCTGGGGCTGTCGTCGTCAGCGGCGCAGTTGCAGGCCAACCCGGCCAGTTTGCCGCCGTCGATCCTGTCGATCACCGGGATGATCCCGTTCACCGACACCATCTTTCTGTGGCAGTCCGGCGTGCTGTTGCTGGCGCTGATCGTGGTGTCGCTGATCATCGCCTACGCCACCGCGCCCGGCCCGAACTCCGCCCGTGACGCCAAGGCTTGCGGTATCGACCCGGCCTTCAACATGCCCAAGCCGCAACCGCCGACCCGTCCGGGCGAGTGGCTGGAGCACAGCCCGTTGCTGACCATCCTGCTGGCGTTGCTGGCCGCCGGTTGGTTGTTCCATGAATTCTCGACCAAGCCGGCGATCAGCGCGATCTCGGGGCTGAACACCTACAACTTCCTGTTCCTGATGGTCGGTGCCCTACTGCACTGGCGTCCGCGCAGTTTTCTCGATGCGGTGGCCCGTGCGGTACCCACCACCACCGGGGTGCTGATCCAGTTCCCGCTATATGGCTCGATTGCCGCGCTGATGACCGTGGTGAAAGGCAGTGACGGCGCGACCCTGGCGCACCATATCTCGACCTTCTTCACCTCGATCGCGTCCCACGACACCTACGCGCTGTTGATGGGCGTGTACTCGGCGGTGCTGGGCTTCTTCATCCCGTCGGGCGGCGGCAAGTGGATCATCGAGGCGCCGTACGTGATGCAGGTCGCCAATGACCTGGAATATCACCTGGGCTGGGCGGTGCAGATCTACAACGCCGCCGAAGCGCTGCCGAACCTGATCAACCCGTTCTATATGCTGCCGCTGCTGGGCGTGCTGGGGTTGAAGGCGCGGGACTTGATCGGTTTTTCGTTTGTGCAGCTGCTGGTGCATACGCCGCTGGTGTTGTTCCTGCTGTGGGCGTTGGGCACGACGCTTAAATATTTGCCGCCGGTGATGCCTTAATTATCTGAAGCTGCACCCGCTCTTCAGGCGGGTGCGGCTGGCAGGTTGTTCAGCAGCTCAGGTAGCGCGTGCTGAACCGTGTCCCATACCACTTCAAGATTTATGTCGAAGTAACCATGGGCAATCCGGTTGCGCATCCCGCGCATACTGCGCCAAGGCACCTGCGGTTGGGCGGCTGCAAACTCTGGATGTTGATCCATTATTTTGGTCGACGCTTCGCCGATGATGATCAAACTCATGATCACGGCTTGTTGGGTACGCTTGTCTTCAAAAAACTCAGGTTGCTCACCCCTTCGACAAAGGTGATCGCGTCGGACGATGCCTGGCGCATGTGCTCCAGGTAGTCGCCAATCCGATTTGAGATCATACGGGCCGGGCCTCAGCCAAGACTTGAGCACGAAACTTCAGAGGCAGATCGCCAGGCGTCAGCAAATCGACGTTTACCCCGAGCAAGTCTTCCAACTCCACCTGCAGCCCACCAAGGTCAAAAAGGGTCGCTCCCGGTAGCGCATCAACCAGTAAATCGAGATCACTGCCGTCTTTATCAGTCCCCAACAAAACGGACCCAAACACCCTTGGGTTGGAGGTATGGAAACGTCCTACTACTTCACGCACGGCAGCCCTCTTGAGATCCAGGGCAGTTGAAGGTTTCATGGGGCACCTCTGCGGTATGCAATATCGGGCCAGTCTAGCAGTGCTTGGGATCAGGAAGCATGCCCACATGATCACACCGCTGTCTTCGTTCCGTCACATTCCATTGCTACCGTTCCGGCGAAACATATTGCAACAACTAACCTGCATGGACTCCCCGCAATGAGCGACGAGCACAAAGACCGCCCTTCCCAAGACATTGAAGCCAAACCGCCAGTCGACACCAGCCGGCGGCGCTTCCTGGGAGGCGCGGCCGTGCTGGGCGTGGGTGCGACCCTGAGTGCCTGCGGCAATACCAGCGAGGCACCCGGCAAGCCGGTGGATCGCCCGCTGACGCCGCAAGAGCTGGACAAGGCCTTGCACGAACAGGTTAAAACCGTGGTGGTGATCTACGCCGAAAACCGCAGCTTCAACAACCTGTTTGCGGATTTCCCCGGGGTCGAGAAACCATTGTCGGCCCTCGCCCCTGCGGACTATCAGCAGCGCGACCGCGACGGCAGCCTGCTGAGCACCCTGCCCCCGACCTGGGGCGGCGTGTTGCAAGTTGGCCCGCAGACCGTGGATGGCGTCACGTACCCCAGCGAAGTGCAATACCAGGAAAACCTGCCCAACGCTCCGTTCGCCCTCAAAGGCCCGAATGGCGAAGACCAGCCCCTGAGCCTGGTGACCCGGGATTTGTGGCACGTGTTCTATCAGAACCAAATGCAGATCAATGGCGGTAAAAACGATGCGTTCGTCGCGTGGGGCGACTCCGGCGGCCTGCTGATGGGCCATTACGCCCAGAGCCGTTACGCCCTGCGCTTGTGGGACGTGGCGAAGGAGTTTGTGCTCTGCGATAACTTCTTCCAGGGCGCGTTTGGCGGCTCGTTCCTCAACCACCAATACCTGATCAGTGCCACCCCGCCGGTGTACCCAAACGCTGCGCAATCGGTGGCCAAGGCACAGATCGCCACGCTGCAAAGCGACGACCCGACCGACCCGCGCCTCAAGCCTCTGGACAAGTCCCCGGCCAGCGCCATGACCGGCCCGCCGCAATTCGGCCCCAGCGCACTGACCCCGGACGGTTTCGGCGTGAACACCCTGGCCCCGCCTTACTGGCCTACCTGGATTCGCGACCCCGAGCGCCCGGATTACTCCAAGCCCGACTTGCCTAACGTGCTGGTGCCACAAACCCACGAGCACATCGGCGACAAACTGTCGAAAAAGAACGTCGACTGGGCCTGGTACGCCGGTGCGTGGCAAGCAACGCTGGATCAGTTCAAGGACTCGGGCGGCATTCCGAAGATTCCGAACTTCCAGTACCACCACCAGCCCTTCAACTACTTCAAGCAGCAAGGCCCGGAAAACCCGGCTGAGCGCAATAAACGCCTGCGCGATGGCGGCCTGGGGGATGACGCCAGCACCAACAAGTTCTTCGCCGATGCCCAGGCCGGCAAGCTGCCTGCGGTGACCTTCTACAAACCCCAGGGCAACCTGAATATGCACGCCGGTTACGCCGACGTCGCTTCGGGCGACCGGCATATCACCCGCGCCTTGAAGGTGCTGCAGGAAAGCCCGCAGTGGAAGAACATGGTGGTGATCGTCACCGTCGATGAAAACGGCGGCTGGTGGGACCACGTTGCACCACCGAAAGGCGATCGCTGGGGCCCTGGCACGCGGATCCCGGCACTGGTGGTCTCGCCGTTCGCGCGCAAGGGCACGGTGGACCATACCGTCTACGACACCGCGTCGATCCTGCGTCTGATCACCCGGGTGTTCCAGCTGGAAACCCTCGACGGGCTCAAGCAGCGTGACGACGCCATGACCGCGCGCGGCCAAAAGCCCATGGGGGATTTGACCAACGCCCTGCACTTCAAGGTGTAGACGCACTTGCTCAAAAGCGACAAGCGCGCAGTTTTTCTACGCGCTTTTCCCGGTCAACCGCTACTGTGTGAGGGTGGGCATTCACCCCGCGCAGACGGGCTTTCGCTGACAGGGAACCATCCATGTTCAAACTCACCAGGTTGTCCTTCACCCTGGCCGCACTGACCTTGAGTGCGGTCGTACAGGCTGACATCACCGTACCGCTGGGTACCCCGCAACGGGTCACCCAGTTGTTCGCGTACCCGAACAATTGCAGCGTCATCTGTTTTCGTCCCTGGACGCTGGAACAGACCGTCGAGCACTACCTGAACCAGAGCCTGCAACGCGACGGTTACAGCCGGGCCAAAGTCAGCGTCAAGACCGAGCATGACCAGGTGCTGGCCACGTTCAGCGGTGTGCCAGACGGTTATGGCCAGCCGTTGACCACCTTGCTCGATACCGCCGACCTGGCTTACCAGGGCGCCAGCAAACTCAATGGCGATGGCAAGTGGCAGTTCAACTGGTACCTGTTCCTGCCGCTGGGCATGGCCCTGGAAAACCGCAAGAGCATCGAGCTGCTGCACTTCCCGCCGGATTATTCCCTGACCCACTTCCAGGACTACCTGGAGTCGGCCACCACCGACCGCTGGGCGACCTTGCTCACGGCCAACGGCATCCCGGCGCCCCAGACGCCGGAATACCAGACCATCATCGACATCGCCCCGATCGCCGCCCCTGCCACGGCGGGCAAGGACCTGGAAGGTGTGTACGGTTACTTCACCGACTATCAGACCCGGATGGTCAAGGAGCTGAGCCAGCACGCGGGCGGCGCGTTGCCGATGGTGGCCTTCGGCGCGCCGGTGCGCAGCTGGATCAAGCAGCAATACGGGCAAACCGTTGCCGTACTGGGCCTGGCGCAAATCAGCCCGGCCGTCGGGAGCCAGGTCGCCGTACTGGGTGCCAATCACCCGAGCTACATCTGGTATGCCGCCAACCCCGACACCTATGACGGTGACGAGCAAAAGGCCGACGAGGCCGGTTTGAAGGTGATGGGCCAGGACTTGAGCGCCGCCTGCTGGCAGGCCTCGATGGGCCAGAAGCCAGCCAGCGATCCGAATGTGCAGCTCAAAGGCTGCATGAACACCTGGCAGGTAACGCGCAAGGAGCAGACCTGCGAACTGTTCTACACCTCTATCCGCGAGCTGACGCCCGATCAAGCGAACGCCAAGTGTGCCCAGCCGGCGATCAAGACCCAGCTGAGGCAATTGAAAAGCGCAGTGCCAGAACCGGCGATTGAAGCACCGGCGCTCTGAAGCAGGCTGCAAGAAGGGCATTTTCCTACATAAAAGATAGCCAATTTCTACTGTCAGATTTGACAGTAGAAATTGGTTCCCACTTAAGCGAGTCTTGAGCCGCGCCCATCCGCTGCAAGACTGGCAGTCAAGACACCACCGGCAGGTCGATGCAGCCCCTCCTGGAGAGTTATGAAAACTCAAGCCATGGACAAGGCTAAAACCGCTGTGAGCAAGTGTCTTTACCCGTTCGCGACCGCCCTCGCCGAACACGGCTACCCCCGCGCTCGCGACTATGAAGTGGTGCGTACCCGAGACGGTTCAGGCGACGGAATCAAGACCCGCGTCGCCTTTGACAGCCGCCTGTGTATCGCCAGGGTGTCCGGCTACGCATTGAATGAGCGGCGCCTGCATACGGTGCAGATGTCCTCGCGTATCCACTTGTACGACCCTTGGTTCAGCGGCCTGCTTTCGCATTCATGCAACCCGAACGCGTTTCTCGACATGACGTACCTGGAACTGTGGTCCGTTCAGCCCATTCCCGCTGGTGCCCTGCTGACCATGGATTACGCCCACACCGAGGACGTATTGTTCCGACAGTTTCGCTGCCAGTGCGGCGAGCTCAACTGTCGGGGCTGGATCACCGGCATGAAGGAGCCGTTGAATCCCGAGGGTCAGCAATTCATGGAGCAGTGGCGCGAACGCAAAAGCCCTTAGACCGCACCCAGCGGGCGCAGGCGGTATTGCGGCGGCAGTTGCTCGAAGCCACTGATGGTGGTGTTCAGGCTTTTCCAGCGGCCGTCCTTGATCCCGTAAATGCAGCCATGAACCGACAGGCTCTGCCCGCGGTGCCAGGCGTTCTGCACGATGCTGGTGTGGCCGACGTTGGCCACCTGCTGGATCACGTTCAGTTCGCACAGGCGGTCTACGCGTTCCTCTTCCGTGGGCAACTGGGCCAGTACGTCGCGGTTTTCGTAGTACAGGTCACGGATGGTGCGCAGCCAGCCGTCGATCAGGCCCAACTGGTTGTCCTGCATCGAGGCGCGTACGCCACCGCAGCCATAGTGGCCGGTCACCAGGATGTGTTTGACCTTGAGCACGTCGACTGCGTACTGGATCACCGACAGGCAATTGAGGTCGGTGTGCAATACCACGTTGGCCACGTTGCGGTGCACAAACAGGTCGCCAGGCAGCATGCCGACGATCTCGTTGGCCGGCACGCGGGCGTCGGAACAGCCGATCCACAGGTATTCCGGGGTTTGCTGGCGGGCGAGCTTGGCGAAGAATTCGGGATCTTCCTGTTTGATCGCATCCGCCCAGCGTTCGTTGTTATCAAGCAAGTCTTGTAGTTCGTTCATCAGGGAAAGCCTCAGGAATGATGCGCAGTTTTGACACTCGACCGCCCGTCCGGGTCACGCCAACAATAAAGATAGCCGGCGGCAATTTCTTGAATCTTGGGGAGCCATGCCTGTCCACACACTATAAGCCCCACAGTATGAGGAATCGCCATGACTGAATCACGACGTCCCTACGGCGCTACACAGCCGGAACCGATTGATGACAACGAAGATCGCATGGGCGAAATGCGCGAGCTGGATTTTGACAAGGAGGAGCCGACTGCGGAAATCGGCGACGAAATTCCGCCTCGGGAGCGTGAGCACCTGATGCCCGACGAACGGGTGCGCGAAGCCGGGATGACCGGTGCTTCCACTGACGATCATGATTCAACCGATGATGACATGAGCCCGGAAACGCTGATCCATGAGGATGGCGCGCGGGATGCGCAGGAAGCAGGTGAAGACCATCCGGCGGATTACGATTTGAGTATCGTCGATGAAGACGAGATCGGCGGCGGCAATGGCCTGGATGAGGCCGAGTTGGCCGATATCGATCCAGTAGACGGCAACCGCTGACACCCTGCCGAACTGAATGTGGGAGCGGGCTTGCTCGCTCCCACCAAGCCCGCTCCCACATTGGGCCCTGTGTTTAGTCGACCAGGGTGCAGGCCATCACCACCGCATCTTCGCGGCCACCGACGGCGGGGTAATAATCCCGCCGACGGCCAATTTCGTTGAAACCATAACGCTCGTACAGCCGGAACGCGCCGGTGTTGCTGTCGCGCACTTCCAGGAAACATTCCCGCGCCTTGGCCTCGTAGGCCCGGGACATCAGGTGCTCCAGCAAGCTCAAGCCCAGGCCACGGCCCTGGTTTTCCGGCTTGACGGTGATGTTCAGCAAATGCGCTTCATCGAGGATGATCTGCACCACCCCGTGGCCCACCTGCTGCTCACCTTCAAACATCAGCCAGATCTGGTACTTGCCCAGCCCGTCGAGAAAAATCCCGCGGGTCCAGGGGTGGCTGAACGCTGCGTATTCAATCTTCAGTACAGCGTCGAGGTCCGCCTCGGTCATCGGGCGGAAGGATAAAGCTTCACTCATCGGTACTTTTCCAGCGCGCCATCAGCCGGCGCATGGCTTGCCAGACATCAGCCTTACGCTGTGGCTCTTCCATTAATAGTTCCAGGCCCGGCAGGGCCCAGACGGAGCCCAGGCCTTCGACCTGCAGTTCGCGGTACCAGGCCTCGGCATTCGCTTCGCCGGCAAAACGCACGGCGGGCAGGCCGATCAGCCACAGGCACACGCAGGGTTCGTCTTCCAGGCGCGCCGAGACAAAACCTTGCACAAAATCCCGTGCAGCTTCCGGGCCCTGGTCCATGGTGCCCCGGGCCAGCAGCGGCCAGCGCACCGGCTCGCCAACGATTTGCGGACTGTCGGGCAGGCCGGCGGCGCGCAACATGTCCTTGAGCAGCAGATAGGCCGGGTCGCGGGCCTGGAAGCGCTCGCCTGTGGGTAACTCCACCAGCAGCAGGCATCGCCCGGCCCGCAGCAGTTGCAGGGCAAAGCGTGGCGGCGGTACGACCGGAGCCTTGACCACGGCAGGCGCCTCTTCGGCGACGACCGGCTTGGCCACCGGCGACGGGCGCGGCACTTCGACCTTTGGCCGGACCACCGGGGTTTCTGCCACGGGCTTGACCAGCGGCACCGGCGCAGCCGCCTCCTCACCCGAAGGCTCGAAAGCCTCGAACGGTTCCGGGGCCTCCAGCAGCTCGGGCCGCGAAGGGGCGGCGAACGGTAATTCAGTGCGCGGCAGCCAGTTGACCACCTGCATGGCGGTCAAGTAAGCGCGACGTCGGGACTCGATAAGCAAAGGTCGGCCACTTGTGGATAACTAAAGAACAGGGATTCTACCGCCCTTCGACGAAGATCGCCCGCAGTTGATCGTTCCGGTGAGCGCCTCACGACCGGCTGTGGATAAATCCCGGCACCGATGCAGTACAATCGCTGCTTTTAATCGCTAACCAGCCGGCCATTCCGATGATCGAACCCAAGCGCGTCTTGCGCGCCCTCGCCGAACACTGGGCCCTGCTTGAGCCACTGTGCGAACACTTCGACCAAGGCACCCTGAGCCTCAGCGAACTGCGCGCCCAGTTGGCCGCCCAACAACTGGACAGCACGCCACAGGACATCACCAGCCTGCTGGACGTGTGGATTCGCCTGGATATCCTGGTGCCTGTCGCCAAGAGCCCGAACCGTTTCGAGCTCAACGCACAGATCCACGACTTCCTGGCGTATCTTCGCAAGGAGCACCGGCTAGGCCTGTGCCTGGAAATCGAAGCCTACCTGCGCCACCTTGAGCGCCTGGCGGGTTATATCCAGGACGCCTTCGACATCCGCGACGGCCATGACCTGGCGCGCCAATTGCGCCTGCTGGACATGCGCGTGCGCGACGTGCTGAAAAAACTCGCCAACGACGAACAGGCCCTCGCTGCCGTGGCCGATCGCGCCAAGACCAGCGACCGGCAGATCCCGTTGCGCCAGCGCTACGCCGAAGTACTGGCGACCTGGGACGAATACGTCGAGCCGATGATTCAACTGGTGAACGCCGACGGCGCCTTCGAACAAGGCGTGCGCAAGGTGGAAAACGTACTGTTGCGCATGCTCACCGAGCAGCAGCGCCTCGGCCACCTGGTGGACGACGACATGCTGCTGCGCACCCACGCGCGCATCCTCGAAATGCAGACCAGCGCCCAACTGACCTTGCGTCACGCCCGGGAACTGCTGCTGCCGTTGCGGGAAGAAGCACGCCGGCACAACGCCGTGACCCGTGGCGCGGCGCTGGCCTTGTCGGCGATTCGCCGCAAGGGCCTGGACGCGGTGCCGCAAGCGGCGATGCCGATGTTCACCCGGCCGCAAAGCACCTTTCTTGGCAGTGCCAGCCAGGTCGAAGCCTACGTGTACGCCCTGGCCAACTTCGAACCGAAGCCGGCGCGTTTCCCCAAGGCGCATAAATCCCACAAGGGCGAAGCCCCTCGCGCACCGCGCACGGTCAAGGAAATGCTCGAGCGCTGTGAAGACGCGCTGCCGATGCCGGACCTGATGACCTGGCTGCTGGAGCAGGAACCGGACGGCGCAACCGACGAGTTGCTGTACTGGTTCTCACGCCTGTCGCGGGAAAAACGCTTCAAGCGTGAACGTCTGGAACGACGGGATTACCACACTCACGAGCACCAGGTCAGCCTGCGCTCATTCGCCCTGCTTCCAGCCAGTATTGATACGGCCGGGAATTCTGCGAGCACCCCTCATGCATCTTGATCTATCCGAACTGTCCCAGCTGGCGCCGATCTTTCGCGAGCTGTTCAAGGGTTACCACGTCAGCCGCCGCGACCCGGAGTTGTACGCCCAACTGTCGAACTTCCAGGACCAGTACCGCACGTTGTTCAAGGCCCTGGGCTTTGAGTTGGTGTGCGACACGCGGGGTTTCTACTACTTCGTGCCGGACTCGGCCGTGGCCGCCGCGCAGGTCAACAAGACCGCCCAGCGCCTGGCGTTGTTCACCTTCATCATCGTCGAGCACCTGGCCGACCAGGGCCGCGACCCGATCGCCGTGCTCGACGGTGGCAGCCTGGGCCGTGACGAACTGCCGTCGTTGTTGGAAAAGTACCGCGACCTGTTTATCCAGGCCGAAGTGCAGACCGTCGAGGAACTGGAAGAAAAAATCATGCGCCGCATGACCCAGCTGGGTTTTGCCGGTGAAGAGAACGGCATCTACCGCTTCCTGCCGCCGATGCACCGCTTCCTCGATGTGTGCCTCTCGGTCCAGCAAGACCGCGACCTGGCCGCGAGCATCCACAGCGTATTGCCGTTGCCGGCCCCGGTGATCATCGACGAAGACAGCGATGAAAAACTGCTGAAGACCGATGACCCGCTGGACTTGAGTGACTTTGCAGAAGAAAGCGAAGAAGACGCCCTGGCCCGCGCCATTGCCGAAGAACAGGAGACCGACGCATGAGCAAGGAACGCTACGGCATTCGCCGCTTCGCCCTTTTGAACACCGCCGGTTACAGCCTGGGTTTGTTCCCGCTGGAAGAACCGCTGTCGGTGTACGGCGCGAACAACCTCGGCAAATCGGCGTCGATCAACGCCTTGCAGTTCCCGATTCTGGCGCGCATGTCGGACATGAGTTTCGGCAAGTACACCCTGGAGCAATCCCGGCGTTTCTACTTTGCCACCGACACCAGCTACATCCTCGTGGAAGTCTCGCTTCCCCATGGCCCGCACGTGATCGGCGTGGTCGGTCGCGGCCCGGGCGGTGGTTTCGGTCACCAGTTCTTTGCCTACGCCGGCAAGCTGGACCTGGCGCACTACCAGAAGAACGACACCTGCCTGCGCCAGAAAGAGCTGTTCACCAACCTTGAGCGCGAAGGCCTGAAAGCCTATGAGCTCAAGCCCGATGAGCTGCGGCGTTTGCTGGTGGGCGGCCATACGTCGATCCCGCTGGACCTGACCCTGATTCCGCTGCGCTCCACCAGCGAGCAGAGCCTGAAGACCTTCCGCGCGCTGTTTATCAATTTGCTGCACATGCGGGAAATCACCGCGGCCAAGTTGAAGCAGCTGTTTCTGGATGCGTTCGAACACAGCCTGCGTTCCGGCAGTGTCGATTACATCGCGGCGTGCGAAGAAGCCTTCCGCGATGTACGACGCATGGAGCAGGACTACAACTCGCTGGTGGCTGCCGGCCCTCTGGTAGAAGCCTTGGCCAACGGCGTGAAGCAGCGGGACATTCTGCGGGGCAAGCTGCATCGCCTGTCACCGCTGCTGGATTCGTTGCTGGGCACCTGGTCGGACTACGCCAGTGCGCGCAAGGAAGAACTGACGATCCAGGCCGAGCATTACCGCAACGAGCAGGATTCGCTGCAGAACGACCAGCGCGGCGGCACTCAGGAGCTGATGCGCCTGGAGCGGGAAATCAGCGGGATTCAGCGCTGGCTGGGTGAGCTGTCGGTGCTCAAGCACCGCTTCGCGCTGGTGGATGACGTCAAGGTGCTGGAGCAGCAACTGCTGGCCGCCAAGGATGCTCACGATGAACTGGCCGGGGCCTTGGCGCAGTCGCGTCAGTTCAGCGCCGAGGATCTGGATGAACGTCTGCGGGACCTGGAAAAACGCCTGAAGTCGGTGAAGCAGCAACTCGATCACGCCGACAACAACAGCTACGCCAAGCTGCGGGAAGAATTCTCGCAGCAGGATGTCGAGCGTCTGATGCGCCTGTTCAACAGTTCGCTGTTCAGCTTGCCGCTGGGTGAGCATGGCATCACGCTGGACGAGGACGGCCTGTGGGTGAAATCCCTGGAGCAGATCCTTGATGGCTTCAAGGGCGAGCGTTTTGAAGTGCCGGGGCTGGCCATCGACATCTCGCACATCGAGCCACCGGCGTTGCAGGCACTGGCTGACCGCGCCGCGTTGCGCGACCAGAAAGAGCGTCTGGAAAAAGAACTCAAGCAACTGAAAACCCAGCAAGCCGTGGCGGCCGACCGCGCGGCGAGCAAGACCCAGACTGAAGCGCTGTACCAACAGGTACTGGACGCGCAGAAGGCGCTGGAAGATTTCCGCCGTGCACAAACCCTGAGCGCCGAGGAAGGCGAGAAGCTGGAAAGCCTGGCGCAGATGGAAGCGGCCCAGGACGAATTGAAACGCTCCAGCGATGCGTTTACCGAGCGCGTCCAGCAACTGTCGGCCAAGCTGCAATTGGTAGGCCGGCAGATTGGTGATATGGAAGCCAAGCAGCGCACCCTGGATGACGCATTGCGTCGTCGCCAGTTGCTGCCGGCAGACTTGCCGTTTGGTACGCCGTTCATGGACCCGGTCGACGATTCCATGGACAACCTGCTGCCGCTGCTCAATGACTACCAGGACAGCTGGCAAGGCCTGCTGCGCGCTGATGGCCAGATCGACGCGCTGTACGCACAGGTGCGCCTCAAGGGCGTGGCCAAGTTCGACAGTGAAGACGATATGGAGCGCCGCCTGCACCTGCTGATCAACGCTTACGCGCACCGTACCGATGAAGCCCTGACCCTGGGCAAGGCCCGGCGGGCGGCGGTCACGGATATCGCGCGCACCTTGCGCAATATCCGCAGCGACTACGACAGCCTTGAGCACCAGTTGGCGTTGTTCAACCGTGAGATCAACAAGCGCCAGGTGTCCAACCTGCAGAGCTTCCGCATCGTGCTCGCGCCGAACAAGGAAGCCCTCAAGCATATCGACCAGATCATCCACAGTGCCGGTCAGTATGAAGAAGGCGAAACCCTGTCGGTGTTCGATCTGAGCCAGAGCGCCGAGCAGGACAACAAGAACGAGGAAGCCAAGGAATACCTGGCGCGCCTGGTTGCGGCCAACCATAACCAGTTGGGCCTCAAGGACTTGTTCGAACTGGCGTTCGAGATCACCAAGGTCAACGGCCAGCCGATCATTCACACCGACATCGATGGCGCCGCCTCCAACGGCACCACCATGACCATCAAGGCGCTGACCAACATGTATTTGTTGCTGCACTTGATGGACCGCGACCAGGCCGGTCGTGTGCGCCTGCCGTACTACCTCGATGAAGCCGCGGACATCGATGAGAAGAACCAGGCGGCATTGCTGGAGACCAGCTTGCAACTGGGCTTCGTGCCGATTCTGGCGAGTGTGAAGCCGCAGGTTTCCGCCCAGGTGGCAATCGACCTGGAAGGCGGCAGCGGGCCGAACGGGATCTACATTGATGAGGCGGACTGGAAGTACATCCGTCGTCACGATGTGGTGAAGGCAACGGTGAATGTGCAGGCGGATGAGCCGGAGCTGGATGAGGTTTAATCAGTTGCGCTGAAATGCAAAAAGGCCGCGATCTTCTGGATCGCGGCCTTTTTTTTGTGTTCTTGAGGGTCTCTTCGCGAGCAAGCCCGCTCCCACATTCAATCGGGTTCCTTCAATGGGAACTGGGTCAAATGTGGGAGCGGGCTTGCTCGCGAAGGCCGCGCCTCGGTCTATTTGCCGAGCGGGATTTTAGGCGCCCAGGTCAGCCATTCGTCTTCGAACTTGTCGAACAGCGGGAAGGTCTGCTGGGGCCGAGCGGCGTTGCCCATGCGCTCGCCGTCCGGCGTGGCAAAGGCGATGCCGCCGGCGACCAGGGTCTCCAGGGACTCCGTGCGAACAGTCGCGCCCTTGAACAAGCCGAAGTCGAGCCCGAAGCCGCTGGTGTTCCAGAACCGGCTGCCACTGCGCACCAGAGGCGCGTACTTGGGCTCGATCAGGATGTGAACCAGCACACGGTCGGCGGTCTGGCCCAGCTCGTAGCCGGTAACTTTGCCTACGGTGACTTCGCGGTAAGTGACCGGAACGCCTTCCTTCAACGAGCCACGGCGTGCGGCGCTGAGTACCAGGCTCAGGCCCTCCTCCTGATGAACGGCTTCTGGCGGCTTGTCCAGCGCGACGAAACTCTTCTGTGGGCCGATGCTTTTGGTCGCTGGCTGTACTTCGATGTACTGGCCGGTCACCAGGGTTTCCAGGTTCGACGTTTTCATCAGGCCCAGTTCAGGCTTGACCACCCAGAACTGACTGCCGGCCCGTGCAATGCGGTCGGCCACTTGGGTGATACGCGCGCTGAGCAGCACCGATTGCATGTCGGCGCTCAGGTCGACACTTTCGATCTTGCCTACGTCCAGGCCCTTGAAGCGCACTGGCGTACCCGGGCGCAGGCCATCGGCGCGGTCGACCTTGATGGTCACCAACGTACCGTGCTGGTTGGCGGCTTCGCGATCCGGGAACAGACGGAAACGCGGGATGCGCTTTTTCAGCGGCACATTCGGCTCCGGGGTTTCGAAGGCGATACCGCCCGCCATCAGGCTGGCCAGGGATTCGCTTTTCACCTGGATGCCGCCGGTAAGCCCACCGGTCAGGGTCACGCCGCTGGCATTCCAGAAACGGGTCGAACCATTGACCAGGCCTTCGTATTCTTTCTCGATATGGACGCCGATCACCAGTTGCTTGTTCTTGCGGGAGAACTGGTAGCTCTGCACGGAACCGACCTTGACCTGCTTGTAGAGGATCGGGCTGCCGACATCAAGGGAACCGAGGTTGTCGGTGAAGAGCACCATGTGCAGGCCGGGGGAACGCAGGTCCAGTGGCGGCGCCTTGGCGCGGGCGACGTACTCCCGTTGTGGCGCTGTGCCCTTGTCGCCGGGACGGATGGCGATGTAGTTACCTTTGACCAACGCTTCCAGCCCGGTGATGCCCGCCAGGGAGATAGACGGCTTGACCACCCAGAATTGGGTGTCCTGGACGAGGTAGTCTTCGGCCAGTGGGTCGAGGGTCAACTCGGCATTGGCGCTGGACAGGTCCGGATCGATCTTCAGGGTTTTCAGGCTGCCGACCTGGATGCCTTTGTACATCACCGGGGTGCGGCCCGCCTGGAGGCCTTCGAAGTCGGTGAGCTTGACTTTGACCTTGATGCCCGCCGCTGCTGCATCGAAGTCTTCGTACAGGCGGAACGGCAGGCTCGGGTCCGTCGGTGGGCTGTCCTTGCGATTCTCCGGCGTGGCGAAGGCGATACCGCCGGCAACGATGCTGGCCAGGGATTCACTGCGGACTTTTACGCCGGAAAGGTTGGCGTCGATGCTGATGCCGCTGGCGTTCCAGAAACGCGTGTGTTTGCGCACCAGGCTGGCGTAGGTCGGCTCGATGTAGACCTTGATTTCAACGGTGGTCTGGTCTTCGGAGAGCAGGTAGCTTTTGACCTGGCCGACCTGGATCTGCTTGTAGAACACCGGGCTGCCACGGTTCAGCGAGCCGAGGCGATCAGCTTTGATCGTCAGGTGCAGGCCGGGCTTGGCGTCGGATAAAGGCGGTTCTTCGGACAGGGCCTTGAACTTGCGCGTCGGCTCACCATCGCCTGGGCTGGCGGCGATGTAGTTACCCGAGACCAGGGTTTCCAGGCCGGTGATCCCGGCCAGGCTGACACTTGGCTTGACCAGCCAGAAGCGGGTGTTGGTCTTGAGGTATTGCTCCACATCCTTGTTCATCTCGATGGTAGCAATCACCCCGCGATTGTTACCTTCGTCATCCAGGGCCAGGGTCTTGACCTTACCCACGGACATGCCTTTGTAGACCACTTCGGTCTTGTTGGCCTGGATGCCTTCGCCGCTTTCAAAGCGTACCTGAATCTCGATACCTTGCTGGTTGTACGCACGCCATCCCAACCAGCCACCGATGATCAGGGCAATCAGGGGCAGCACCCAAATGGCCGACCAGTTGGAAGCTGGGCGGGTTTTAGCCTTAGGCAAATCACTCATGGTCGTCGTCCGACTCCGTGTTATCCCAAATCAGTCGGGGATCAAAAGTTACTGCGGCAAGCATCGTCAAGATCACCACACTGGCGAACGCTACGGCACCGAGATTGGCCTCGACACTGGCAAGTCGCCCAAAGTTTACGACCGCCACCAGGATGGCAATCACGAAGATATCCAGCATGGACCAACGGCCAATGAACTCGATAAAGCGGTACATGATAATGCGTTGTTGCGCGGAAAGTGGCTGGTGACGCTGCACCGAGAACAGTAACAAGCCGATGCCCACCAGCTTGAAGGTGGGCACCAGAATGCTGGCGATAAACACTACAGCGGCGATGGGGAACATACCGTGCTGCATCAATTGGATCACGCCAGACATGATGGTGCTCGGATCGCCCTGCCCCAGGGAACTGACGGTCATGATCGGCAACAGATTAGCCGGGATGTACAGGATGGCCGCGGTGATCAGCAGCGCCCAGGTGCGTGTCAGGCTGTTCGGCCGGCGAGCATGGACCAGCGCACCGCAACGGGTGCAGGTTTGCTCGTCGGTGTCCGGGTCTTGTTTGTTTAATTCATGGCATTCGGTACAGATCAGAATGCCCGCATCAATCGCCCGCATGAGCATCCTCTCCTGACAGCGCTTCCCAGATCTGGTGAGGTGACATGACCACCTCCAGCAGTATCTGGACCATTAACAGACTTACGAAGCAGGCCAGGCCCAGCCCAACGGTGATGGTGGCCATGTCGGCCAGCTTTACGATCGCCACCAGCACGCCCATCAGGTAGACCTCGAGCATCCCCCAGTCTTTCAGATGATGGTAGATGCGATAAAACAGCAGACCGTAGCTACGGCCGATGTTCCAGCGGATGCTCAGCAATACCGCCAGTTGGCACAGGAGCTTGAGCAATGGAATGCCCATGCTGCAGAGGAACACCACCACGGCGACGCCTTGCATACCGGTGTCGAACAGACCGACCACGCCGGTCCATACGGTGTCCTGCGAGGACTGCCCGAGTAGATTGAGCTGCATGATGGGTAAAAAGTTCGCGGGGACGTACAACAATAGCGCCGCAAGCACTAACGCCAGGCTTCGTTCAACGACGTTGTGGCGGTGAGCGTACAGCTCGTAGCCGCAGCGTGGGCATTGGGCCTTTTCACCGCGGGCAAGCTCCGGCTTGCGCATCAGCAGGTCGCACTCATGGCATGCCACCAGTTCGTCCAGCGGTAAGTCTGACACCTCAAGGGTATCAACCGGGTCGGGCATATAGGGCTCGGACTCTAAAAAAGATTAGGTGCCTATTCTAGTGTTCTGGTTCAGAAATAACTGTGCAAATTTGTCGGGGGATTCAGTAGCGTTTGTGCGCGCGAGGGGGGATTGGGACGAGGGGATTTAGACCAATGCGTGGCATCAGGTAGCCCGCGTTACCGTTGGAGTTTTTCGCCAGCAAGCTCGCCATACTTTCCGACCGCCCAAAACAAAACCCCTGACTGCATAAGCAATCAGGGGTTCTGGAATTTAATCTTGACGATGACCTACTCTCACATGGGGAAACCCCACACTACCATCGGCGATGCATCGTTTCACTGCTGAGTTCGGGATGGGATCAGGTGGTTCCAATGCTCTATGGTCGTCAAGAAATTCGGGTACTGAGTCGTGGCCAGTTGGCCTCGCTTCAGCAAAT
>NZ_JACARS010000083.1:0-78184 GCF_013386485.1 Pseudomonas sp. P7758
ACCCACAACCCCCTGCCCCCGTTGGCCCAAGCCCCCATGGCATGCCCGTTGCAGTCCCAATCCCCAAAGGTCCCCGCACCCAATACGACTGAACCGGAGCACCCATGACCACTGAATTCTTCTGGCGCCTGCCGCTGGGCACCGACGGCCCCCAACTCACCACCGACAAACACAACCGCGGCAACCCCACCTACCGCCCCGGCAACATCGCACCAGGCCGCCTGCCCAACGGCCAACCCGACGACTTCACCTACATCGACTACATCGCTCAGGTCGCCAAAGCCGCCGAACTCGCCGGCTTCGAAGGCGCCCTGCTGCCCACCGGCCCCGAACCATGGATCGTCGCCGCCGCCCTGGCCCGAGAAACCCGGCGCATCAAATTCCTGATCGCCTTCCAGGCCACCTGGACCCTGCCCGCCTACGCCGCCCAACAAGCCGCGATCCTGCAAAACCTCAGCCGTGGCCGCGTAGAGTGGAACATCATCACCGGCGGCAACCCCGCCAGCCAGCGCGCCAACGGTGACTTCCTCGAACACGACCTGCGCTACAAGCGCACCGGCGAATTCCTCGACATCATCCAGGGCCTCTGGGAGCACGAAAAATTCTCCTACAACGGTGATATCTACCAACTGGAAAACGGCGCCCTGCCCCACGGCCTGCACCACGAACGCAAGCCCGGCGTGTACTTCTCCGGTTTCTCCGACGCCGCCCTCGACGTCGCCGCCAAACACGCCGACGTGTACCTGAACTGGGCCGAACCCATCGACAAGCTCAAGCCACACATCGAGCGCGTGCGCGAACTGGCCGACAAACAAGGCCGCACCGTGCGCTTCGGCCTGCGGGTAGACCTGTTCGCCCGGGAGACCGAGGAGCAAGCCTGGAAAGACCTGCGTCGCCAGTTCGACAAGCTCGAAGGCAAGAGCAGCCAGGTCGCCAAGGGCTTTACCAGCGGCTCGGACTCGGTCGGCGGCGCACGCCAGACCGCGTACCACCAGAACGTCGACCGCTTCGATGACCTGATCATCGGTCCCAACCTGTGGGCCGGTTTCGCCAAAGCCAAACCGGGTCCGACCGTGGGCCTGGTCGGCAGCCACCAGAACATCGCCGAGCGCCTGGTGGAATACCGCGACGCCGGCTTCTCGACCTTCATCCTCGCCGGCAATCCACACCTGGAAGAAGCGTTGCGCATTGGCCAGGAAGTCCTGCCGCTTGTGCACCAACGCCCGGCGATCCAACCTTTGAAAGCCAGCGCCTGAACGCTGTGGGAGAACTCCTGATGACCCAACCTCTCGATACGCTCTGGTACACCCGCTGCCCCGTGCCCACCGGCCTGGGCATTGCAGTGCAAAAAGGCTGGCTGCAAGACACAGTCGGTGCCCTGGGCACCGAGGTGCAGTCGCTGCGTGAGTCCGATGACAAGGCGGTGCGCGAATCGCACTTCGATCACACCTTGCGCAATTCGGTACGCCATGGCGGCAATATCCCGGCGATCTGGGCCCGCGCCCAAGGCCGGGAAACCCGAGTGATCGGCCTGTCGTGGGCAGATGAAGTGCAACTGATCCTGACCCGCCAGGACAGCGGCATCAAAACCGTCAAGGACCTCAAGGGCCGTACTTTCGGCTTGCCGGACTGGGCCGGCGCACAGATCGACTTCACCCGCGCCCAGGCCCTGCGCGGGCTGGAAAACGCGTTGTCACTGGAAGGCCTGAAAGTCGGCGACGTGAAGCTGAAGAACTTCCGCTACGGCGGCACCTTCAGCGATACCCCGGTGCGCAATATCGCCGGTACGCCGGTCACGCAAAAAGTCAGCGAACGCAACCTGGAGCTGATAGGCCTGCTGCGCGGTGAAGTCGATGCGATCTTCCTCAAGGGCGCCCACGCCGCCCAACAGGCTCATGATTTCGGCCTGCACACGGTGATCGACACCGGCTCGCACCCGGACCCGCTGATCCGCAGCAACAACGGCACGCCGCGCACCCTGGCGGTGGACCTGAACCTGCTGGAAAACCACTTCGACGTAGCCACCGGCATTCTTGACTCGGTCCTGCGCGCCGAGCAATGGGCCCACACCCACTCGGAGGAAACCCGCCGCTACCTGGCCCAGGAAACCAACAGCAGTGAGTATTGGGTCACCGCCGCCTACGGCAACGACGCCCACTTGCGCCTGCGCACCGAACTGGATGAACAGGCAATTGCCGCGCTGCAGGACTTCACGCATTTCCTGCACCGCTGGCGCTTTATCCCGAAAAGCTTCGACGTGCGTGAATGGATTGATGCACGGCCGCTGGAAGCACTCTTGAACGGCAAAACTGCGCTGGCAGGCTAACCCCTGTAGAAGCCGGCTTGCCGGCGATGACGGCCTTGAATGGGGTATTGACCTTTCGGGCCTCATCGCCGGCAAGCCGGGCTCCTGCAAAGGTTTCCTATTTCATGGATTTGAACGAAGACCCTTATGAGCAAACCACTCGATACTCTCTGGTACACCCACAGCCCGGTTCCCACCGGTCTTGGCATTGCTGTGCAGTCCGGTCGCCTGGCCGAGGCGTTCCTGCCTTTTGGCACCAATATCCAGTCGTTGCGCGAGTCCACGGAACGGGAAGTTCGCGAGGCGCATTACGACCATCACCTGAAAAACTCGGTGCGCCACGGCGGTAATATCCCGGCGATCTGGGCCTACGCCAGTGGCGTGGAAACCCGGGTGCTGGGGCTATCGTGGAGCGATGAGGTGCAGTTGATCCTGACCACCGCCGAAAGCGGTGTGCGCAGCGTGCGCGACTTGAAAAACCGGCGCTTCGGCCTGCCGAAATGGGCCAACGTGCAGATCGACTTCACCCGTGCCCAGGCCCTGCGCGGCCTGGAAAACGCCCTCAAGCTCGAAGGCCTGGAAGTCTCGGACGTAGAGCTGGTGGACTACCCCTACGGCGGCACCTACAGCGACAACCAGGTGCAATACGTCTACGGCTCCCCGGCGAGCCTGGGGGTGAGCCGCTTCAGCCGCCGCAACAACGAACTGATCGGCCTGCTGCGCGGTGATATCGACGCGATCTTCCTCAAAGGTGCCCACGCCGTGCACCTGGCCAACGAGTTCGGCCTGCATGTGGTGGTGGACACCGGTTCGCACCCGGACCCGCTGATCCGCTCCAACAACGGCACGCCACGCACCCTGACGGTGGACATCAACCTGCTGCAGGAGCACTTCGACGCCAGCGTGAAAATCGTCGACACCGTGCTGCGCACCGAGCAATGGGCCTGGGCCAATCCGGACGAGACCCGGCGCTTCCTGGCACAGGAACTCAACACCAGCGAGTACTGGGTAACCGCGGCCTACGGCGAAGATGCCCATCGTCGGCTGCGTACCACGCTCGATTCGCGCTCCATCGAAGCCTTGCAGGATTTCACCGATTTCCTGCATCGCTGGAACTTTATTCCACGGCGCTTCGATGTGCGCGACTGGATTGATTTCAGCGTGCTGGAAAAGGTCATCGGCTCCACCTCCCGCGTGGCTGTTTGACCTCCCCCATGTAGCAGCTGTCGAGCCCAGGCGAGGCTGCGTTTGCGGTGTGTCAGATACACCGTTTACGCAGCCTCGCCGGGGCTCGACAGCTGCTACGGCAACACCTCCCCTGCTGCTCCAGCAGCACCCTCCAAGCAACTTCTGCTGAATCTTCGACAGGCTTTTCAAGCGGCCTTCGGCTGCGCTTTCAATTGTTCGAAAACGTCCTCTTCTTGAATTTTTTAATCGTTATATATCAATATCTTACAACCATGTATCGACCCTGAAATCTGCTTGGCACGATCTCTGCTCTAACCCCTTCAAGGAAACTTTTCCGGGGGAGATTTCAATGCACACACTTAATCCAATCACCAAGGGCCTGTGGCTCGCTTTACTGCTGGCAGGCGGCACCGCCAGCGAACATCTGCTGGCCGCCGACGCTGCCGAAAACGATGCAGGCAAAACCGAACCGTCGCTGAAGACCGTGACCGTCACCGCACAACACCGGGAAGAAACCCTGCAAGAGGTTCCGGTCGCGGTGTCGGCGGTACAAGGCACCAGCATCATTGCCGACGGCGTGCGGTCGATGGGCGATATCACCACCTTCATTCCCAACGCCTCGGCGAAAAACCCCGACGGCGACGGGCGCCCGCGCTGGTACATCCGTGGCCTGGGCACCGGCGACACCGGCGCGGCCACTGTGTACCCGGTGGGCATCTACGCCGATGACGTGTACCTGAACGCACCGATTGCCGGTGGCGGTCCGCTGTTTGACCTCGAACGCATCGAGATCCTGCGCGGCCCCCAAGGCACGCTGTATGGCAAGAACACCACGGCCGGCGCGGTGAATATCATCTCGAAGAAACCGACCTTCGACACCGACGGCTATGGCACGATCGGTTTTGGCAGCAAGAACGAACGCATCGTCAATGGCGCCATCGGCGGCACCCTGGTTCCGGAAAAACTCGCGGCGCGGATCTCGCTGTACTCCGAGGAACGCGACGGTTTCCAGAAAAACCTGATCGACGATCACACCTACGGCGACGTCAACAAAAAGGCCGTGCGCCTGCAATTCTTCGCCCAGCTCAACCCGGACCTGGACGCGCTGTGGAAGATCCACAGCCGCGAGTTCAAGGGCGACGGCGCCAACGGTGCGCTGACCCTCGGCCGCTACTACAACGTGGGCTACACCCGCCCCGCCGGGCGCAATATTGCGCTGAACGTGGACGACGACTCCAAGCTCAACCATGACGGTACTTCGCTGACCCTCAACTGGCACCTGGGCGATTACACCCTCACGTCCATCAGCGCCTACGACTACATCCGCGGCCAGTCCAGTGGCGATGCCGACTACACGCCCTACGAGGTCAACGGCACCTCTACCGCCGACAACAAATACACCCAGTACTCCCAGGAAATCCGCCTGGCCTCGCCCCAGCAGGAAACCCTGCGCTGGTTGGCCGGCGCGCACTATTTCCATGAAGACCTGGACAGCAGCGCCGGACGCTTTATCGCCCCGGGCCCGACACCCAATGGCACCGGCTCGAACCAGGTCAACGGCGCGACGGACTTTCGCGACCTCAATTACAACCACACCACCGACAGCTACGCGCTGTTCGGCAACCTGACCTACGACCTCACCGACAACTTCAGCGTGACCGGTGGCCTGCGCTGGACCCAGGAAAAGAAAGACATCGACCTCAACCTCACTCAGTTGACGCGCGCCACCGCCAATGGCCCGCTGATTCCCCTGGGCGGCGTCGGTACCAACGGCAACCGCCAGGAAGACAAGACCTGGGAAGCCTGGACCTATGACCTGACCCCGGAATACCGGATCAACGACAACGTGCGGGTGTTCTTCCGCTATGCCCACGGCTTCCGCTCGGGCGGCTTCAACACCGGGCTGTCCACCAGCCTGTCGCAGCTGACCACGGTGGACCCGGAACAACTCGATGCCTACGAATTCGGCGTGAAGTCCGAGTGGTTCAACCATCGCCTGACGGCCAACGCGAACATCTTCTACTACGACTACTCGGACATTCAGGTCAACCTGCTGACCGTCAACAACGGCGTACTGACCACCGCGCTGACCAACGGCGCCAAGGGCAAGGTCAAGGGCGCCGAGCTGGAACTGGAAGGCCAACCCACCGACTACCTGCACCTGCGGGCGGCGATTTCGTTCCTGGATACCGAATACACCGACTTCAAAAACACCAACCCCAACACCGGTGCGGTCACGGGTGACTACAGCGGCAACAGCTTCGTGCGCTCGCCGCGCAACGTGGTGTCGCTGGGTGGCGACTACACCATCCCGCTGGAAATCGGCGGCAAGCTGGTGGCCGGTGCCGACGTGAGTTTTCGCGACAAGGAATACTTCCTCGCCGACCGCCAGAGCAGCGCCGACAAGGACTTGAGCCAGCCGCACTACACCTTGGCCAACAGCCGCCTGACCTGGTACAGCGCCGACGAAAAACTCAGCGTCACCGGGTTTGTGAACAACCTCACCGACCGCCGCTATCAGGTGCATGGCCGGCCGAACGGCGGGCTGGGGCAGTACGTGATCACTTACGGCGACCCACGCACCGTGGGGCTGAGCGTGACCAGCCGCTTCTAACTTCAGCCGCCGGACACTATTCACCAAACGCCGGAGATCAAATGTGGGAGCTGGCTTGCCTGCGATAGCGGTGGGTCAGCCAACCATTATGTGGCTGTGCCGCCATCATCGCAGGCAAGCCCGCTCCCACAGTTGACCTTCTTTGTTTGAGCCATAGCACCCGGCCGCCCTCGTCAACACGCTTCGAAAGGACCTTTCTATGTTCCAACGTACTCCGTTGGCCGGCGCCATCGCGCTGGTCATGGGCAGCCTTGCCGTGCCTGCTGTAGCCGCCGATGCGCAGCCCACTGCCAAGACCGACAAGCTCGACACCGTGGTGGTACTCGGCACCCGCCGCAGCGACGTCACCGCGCTGCAAAGCGCCGCACCGGTAGATGTGCTGAGCGGCGAGCAATTGCAGCAAACCGGCGCTGCCGACCTGTCCGGCGCACTGACCGCACTGTCGCCGTCCTTCAGCTTCCCGCAGTCGCCCCAGGGTGCATTTGCCGGTTCCATCGCCCAGGGCGCCTCGCTGCGCGGCCTGGCTTCCGACCAGGTGCTGGTATTGGTGGATGGCAAGCGCCGCCACACCAGCGCCAACATCACCCGCCAGAGCCTGGCCAACGGTCGTGGCGCGGCAGCGGTGGACTTGAGCCTGATCCCGTTGAGCGCGATCGACCACGTGGAGATCCTGCGTGACGGCGCCGCCGCTCAATACGGCTCCGATGCGATTGCCGGGGTGATCAACATCGTGCTCAAGCAAAAGGACGACGGCGGCAACGTCGGCTACCGTTTCGGTGGCTACAACAAGGGCGATGGCATGCAGCGCAAGTACAGCGGCTGGAAAGGCTTCGAACTGCCGAATGACGGTTTCCTGACTTTGAGTTTCGATGCCGGCAGCCAGGACCCGGCCAGCGACACCAACCCGGACAACCGAATCTTTTATCGCGGCGACACCAGCGTGAACACGCCGCGCGAGCAGAACAACCGCTATCGCACCTGGAACTGGGGCTCCAACAGTGTCTCCGACCAGTACAACTTCCTGGCCAACGGCGAGATGGGTGTGGGCGAAGGATTGACCGCCTACGGGTTCGCCACCTATTCCCACAAGAACACCGACTCCACCGGTTTTTTTGACCCGCCCACCGCGCTGTACAACAACTACGGCAGCGTTTCCTTGCAGCGTTATCCGGACGGCCGTTTGCCGATCACGCGCTACACCCTGGAAGACTATGCCGCCACCGGTGGCCTGCGGTACGAAAACGAGCAACTGGGCAAGTTCGACCTGGCGCTTAACCACGGCACCAACATCGTCAAGTCTACCGACTACAACGCGATCAACCCCAGTTGGGGCACCAACAGCCCGGCGACGATCTACACCGGCGAGCGCAAGAACGACCAGACCAACGTGACCCTGGATTGGGTGCGGGACTTCCCCACCGACTTGCTGTTCAAGCCGCTGACCGTCTCCGCAGGCCTGGCCTGGCGCCAGGAAAATTACCAGTTGAGCGCAGGCGCGCCGGCCGCCTCGCAGAACGGCCCGCTGTTCAACACCGTTGACCCGGTGACCGGACGCCGGCTCACCGGGTATTACTCGGGTATCACCCCGGTGGATGCCGACTCGCTGCAACGCAAGGTGCTGGGCGCGTATCTGGATGTCGAAGGCCAGGTCACCGAGAAGTTCCAGGCCGGTGTCGCAGTGCGTACCGAGCACTATTCGGACTTTGGCGACACCACCAACGGCAAGCTGTCGCTGCGCTACGACTTCACCCCGCAGATCGCCGCACGGGCCAGCGCCAGCACCGGCTATCGCGCACCGTCCCTGGCGCAGAGCGGCATGTCGTCGTTCAGTGTGCAGGTGGTGGAACAGCCGCCGGGCAGCGGCAACTACGTCGAGGTGCAGCAGCGCACCTTGCGCGCCAACAGCCCGGAAGCCCAGGCCCTGGGCGGCACACAGCTCAAGCCCGAGGAGTCGACCAACTACTCGCTGGGCCTGGTCTGGCAACCGCTGGACAACGCATCGGTGACGGTGGATGCCTACCGCATCAACATCAACAACCGCATTACCCTTTCCGACCAATTGCCGGCCTCGGTGGTCTCGCCGATCTTCGCCGGGACGCCTTACGCCAATATCCAGAGCGCGGCGTTCTACACCAACATCGCCGACACCCGCACCGACGGTATCGAACTGACCGGCAACTACAAACTCGACCTGCAGCAATGGGGCCGGGTGAACTTCAACGCCGGCTATGCGCGTAATCGCACGCAAATCACCGACCTGCGCAACGTCGGCAACATCGCGGGCAACCAGATCATCGGCCGCACCACCCAAGGCCTGATCGAGCACGGCACCCCGGACTACAAGCTGACCCTCAGCGCCAACTGGGCCTATGAAAAGTGGGGAGTCACCGTGGCCCAGCGCCGTTATGGCGAATGGAAAAGCCTCAACGCCGCCAACCCGAACCTCGACCAGACCTTCAGCCCGCAATGGGTCACCGACCTGGACGTGTCCTACAACCTTGGCAAGGGGATCAAGCTTTCAGCCGGTGCGACGAACCTGTTCAACACTCACCCGGACAAGGCTTCCGGCGCGCAGTTGTACGGTGTGCCGATCTACTCGATCACCAGTCCTGAAGGCGCCCAGGGTGCGTTCTACTACACCAGTGTGAGCTACGACTTCTGAGGTAATTGCTGATGGGGTGTTGCTGCAGCAGCACCCCATTGTTGGCCAGGCATCATTCGGGCATTCGGATGTACACCCATCCATTGTGGGAGCTGGCTTGCCTGCGATGACGGTGGATCAGCCAGCCTCAATGTTTACTGGCCACCGTCATCGCAGGCAAGCCAGCTCCCACATTTGGCCTTCATTGTTCTCCCCTGTTGTGTTCACTGGCACATGTCTTGCGATAGCCCCCGGGTACTTCGCTGAAATAAGACCCGCCATGCGCCCTTACCGATTGCTCACTGCCCTGACCTGGCTCATCTCGCCGCTGGCCCTGCTCGCCACCTGGACGCTGGTGGCGCACCTCGGGATCTTCCCGCGCAACCTGCTGGTACCGCCGGCCCAGGTCCTGCAAACCTTTGAAGAACTGCTCGCCAGCGGCGAACTCGCTGAACACCTGGGCAACAGCCTGTCCCGGCTCGGTCTGGGCTTTGGCATCGGCTCGCTGTGCGGCCTGGCCTTCGGCGTGCTGATGGCCCTGTCAAAGAACGTCGAGGTGTATTGCGCCCCGCTGTTCCACACCTTGCGCCAGATCCCCAGCATCGCGCTGATCCCGATGTTCGTGCTGCTGTTCGGCATTGATGAAACCTTCAAGATCATCATCGTCGCCAAGACCGCATTTTTCCCGGTGGCCCTGGCCGCCAGCGAAGGCGTCAAGGGCATTCCCCGCAGCTACTTCGAAGTGGCCGACGTGTACCGCCTGCGCTGGCCGACCTTCGTCTGGCGCATCGCCCTGCCCGCTGCCGCGCCGCCGATCATCACCGGTTTTCGTATCAGCCTGACCCGCGCCTGGGTGGTGCTGGTGGCCACCGAACTGCTGGCGGCCGACAGCGGCCTGGGGCAGATGATCGAGATGGCCCGGCAGATGCTGCGCATCGACGTGGTGATGGTGGGTGTGGTGGTCACCGGGCTGATTGGTTTTGCCCTCGACTTTGGCTTTCGTTCACTGGAACAGCGGCTGTTTCGCTGGCAGACCCGCTAGGAGCCCGGCATGACCCTCTTGAAAAAATCCCGCGGCCTGTTGCTGCCGCTGCTGTTGATCCTCGCCTGGGAATACGCCTCGCGCCAGGACGCGGCCGGCGCCTACGCCTTTGTGCCGCTGTCGGCGATCGGCTCGGCGTTGCTGGAAATGCTCGGTAACGGCGAGTTGCTGGTCAACCTGCTGGCCAGCCTGGCCCGCACCAGTGGCGGCCTGGCCCTGGGCATCCTGTTCGGCGTGGTGCTGGGGGTGCTGATGGCGCTGTCGAGTGTGGCCAACCGTTTGATCGGCCCGCTGTTCCATTCGATTCGCCAGGTGCCGATGCTGGGCTGGATCCCGTTGATTGCCATGTGGTTCGGCAACGGCGAGCTCTCCAAGGTGCTGATCGTCAGCCTCGCGGCGTTCTACCCGATGGTGCTCAACACCTACCAGGGCTTCAGCCATGTGGAGCAGCGTTATCGTGAAGTCGGCCAGGTGCTGGTGCTCAGCCCGGTGCAGCAGTTCGTGCACGTGCTGTTGCCGGCGGCGTTGCCGAGCATCGCCACCGGCGTGTTGCATGCCCTCGCCTTCGCCTGGGTCACGGCGATCGGCAGTGAGCTGTTCCTGTCCTCCGGCGCCGGGCTGGGCAACCTGATGATGAATGCCGAGGCTGGCTCGCGCATGGAAGTGATCGTGCTCAGCGTGCTGTGCATCGGCCTGCTGGGCTACCTGATGAACCTGCTGTTTACCCGCCTCAGCCGCCACGTGCTGCGCTGGCGCAATATTCGTTGAAGGCCATGAACATGAACGCAATCGCCCACCACGCCCTCCACACCGCCGTGCAGACCGGCGCCCTGCAGATTCGCGGCCTGAACAAGGCCTATCGGATCGAAGGCAAGCCGCTGCCGGTGTTGCACAACATCAACCTCGACGTGCGGCCAGGGGAGTTTGTCAGCATCGTCGGCGCCAGCGGCTGCGGCAAATCCACCTTGCTGCGCCTGATTGTCGGGCTGGAGGCCGAGTACGAAGGCGATATCCTGCTGGACGGCCAGCGCATCGCCGCCACCAGCCTGGAGCGCGGCATTGTGTTCCAGGATCACCGCCTGTTCCCGTGGATGACCGTCAGCCAGAACATCGCCCTGGCCCTGAAAAACCACAACCTGCCCCAGTCCGAAAAGGATCGGCAAGTGGCCGAACATATCGCTCTGGTCAACCTCACCGGCTTTGAAAACGCCTACCCGCACCAGCTCTCCGGCGGCATGGCGCAACGTGCTGCAATCGCCCGGGCACTGATCAATAAACCCAAGGTACTGTTGCTCGATGAACCACTGGGCGCCCTCGACGCCCTGACCCGTGTGCACCTGCAGCGGGAGCTGCAACGGATCTGGGTGCAACAGCGCTGCACGGTGATCATGGTCACCCATGACATCGAAGAGGCGCTGTACCTGGGTGACCGGGTGATCGTGATGGACGCCCACCCGGGGCGGATCAAGCATGAAATCCGGGTGGACTTGCCACATCCGAGGGAGCGCAGTTCGCCGGTCTTGCAGGGCTACAAGGACCGGTTGCTGGAAGAGCTGGTCGGGCACTGAAGACAGTGGGCATGCCGAGCTTTACATTTTGTATAGTTATGGATATTTTATCCAGACAGCAAATGCAATGCGCTCGTGCCCGGTTCATTTTCAGAGGTCCTTTCCATGCAACTGTCTTCGTACCATGACGTGATCAAAGCCGCCGAACGCCTGGAGGGCTTCGCCAACCGCACGCCGGTGTTCACCTCGCGCACCCTCGATGCCGAGACCGGCGCCCAGGTGTTCATCAAATGCGAAAACCTGCAACGCACCGGTTCATTCAAGTTTCGCGGTGCGTTCAATGCGCTTTCCCGGTTTGACGAGGCGCAGCGCAAGGCCGGTGTAGTGGCGTTTTCCTCGGGCAATCACGCCCAAGGCATCGCACTGGCCGCCCGCCTGTTGCAGATGCCGGCCACCATCGTAATGCCCACCGACGCCCCGGCTGCCAAGGTCGCCGCCACCCGGGAATACGGCGCGACCGTGGTGTTCTACGACCGTATCACCGAAGACCGCGAGCAGATCGGCCGCACCCTGGCCGAGCAGCACGGCATGACGTTGATCCCCTCATACGACCACCCGGACGTGCTAGCCGGCCAGGGCACTGCCGCCAAGGAGCTGCTGGAATTCACCGGCCCACTGGATGCCTTGTTTGTCGGCCTGGGCGGTGGCGGCATGCTCTCCGGTACGGCATTGGCCACCCGTGCCTTGTCACCTGATTGCCTGCTGTACGGGGTCGAGCCCGAAGCCGGGAATGACGGCCAGCGCTCCTTCCAGACCGGCAGCATCGTGCACATCGACACGCCCGCGACCATCGCAGACGGCGCCCAGACGCAGCACCTTGGCAATCACACCTTCCCGATCATCCGCGAGAACGTGAATGACATCCTTACGGTCTCGGACGCCGAGTTAGTGGAGTCGATGAGGTTCTTCATGCAACGCATGAAGATGGTCGTGGAGCCCACCGGTTGCCTCGGCCTTGCGGCCTTGCGCAACCTCAAGCAGCAGTTCCGGGGCCAGCGCGTGGGCATCATCGTGACCGGTGGCAACGTCGATATCGAGAAGTACGCGAGCCTGCTAAAGGGCTAAAACCTCCAACAAGAAAATACTGTGGCGAGCGTGCTTGCCACATGGCTTCCTGCTGCCTGCAATTTCTGCCGCCTATAAAAAATGCCCGGGTGTTCCCTGAGCGTTAACAACAAGAGGTGCTTATGAAAAATCGTTACCTGGCCCGGGCCATTGTGATTGCGATCATCCTTGGCGTGCTGGTGGGGGCCGTGCTGCATGCCCAACTGGACGCCGACACCGCCAAGACCATCGCGGGTTACTTCAGCATGGTCACCGACGTGTTTTTGCGCCTGATCAAGATGGTCATCGCGCCGCTGGTGCTGGCGACGTTGATCAGTGGCGTGGCGAGCATGGCCGACAGCGGTTCCATCGGCCGTGTCGGGTTGAAGGCGATGACCTGGTTTTTGATTGCGTCCGTGGTATCGCTGCTGATCGGTTTGACATTGGCCAATCTGTTTCAGCCAGGCGCGGGGCTCAACCTGAGTGTGGCGGCCAACGGCAACAGCGGTTTGAACACCGCCAGCTTCAACCTGTCGGGTTTTTTGTCCCATGTATTCCCCCGCAGCATCGTCGAGGCCATGGGCAACAATGAGGTGCTGCAAATCGTGGTGTTTTCGTTGTTCTTCGGCGCAGCGCTGGCGTTCGTCAAGGGCAGCGCCAGGTCGCCGATCCTGCACGTGCTGGAAGAACTGACCCAGGTGATGTTCCGCATCACCGAATACGTGATGGTGATCGCGCCGCTGGCGGTGTTTGCCGCAATTGCCGCCACCATCAGCCTGTACGGGCTGGGGATGGTGGGCAGCTTTGGCAAGTTGATCGCGCAATTCTACCTGGGCCTGGCGGTACTGTGGCTGGTGATCAGCGGCGTGGGTTACCTGGCGCTGGGCGCACGTTTCAAACAGCTGTTGCAGTTGCTGCGCAGCCCGGTTTTGCTGGCGTTCTCCACCGCCAGCAGCGAGGCGGCCTACCCCAAGACCATCGCAGCCCTGGACAGCTTCGGCTCGCCCAAGCGCATCAACAGTTTTGTGCTGCCCCTGGGTTACTCGTTCAACCTCGACGGTTCGATGATGTACCAGGCGTTTATCGTGATGTTCATCGCCCAGGCCTATGGCATCGAAATGAGCTTCGGCCATCAGGTAATGATCCTGCTGACCTTGCTCGTCATCAGCAAAGGCACCGCCGGCGTGGCGCGCGGCTCACTGGTGGTGCTCGCGGCGGGCCTGCCGATGGTCGGCCTGCCGGAAGCCGGTTTGCTGCTGATCCTCGCCGTGGACCCGATCCTCGACATGGGCCGTACCGCCACCAACGTGTTCGGCTGCGGCGTGGCCACGGCGGTGATTGGCCACGGTGCCACCGATGAACAACCTGCTCCCCTTCCCTCCCTTGCTTGAGAACTGCCGATCATGAAGATTCACCACACAGCCACTGCCTCCCAGCCTGCCGGGCACTACTCCCAGGCCGTAAGCCACCAGGGCACGCTGTACATCTCCGGGCAATTGCCGGTGAGCCCTGACGGGCGTCATAACCTCGAGGCTTCGTTTGCCGAACAGGCTCAAGTGGCCCTGGACAATCTGTTGGCGATTTTGAAGGCCGCAGGCGGCTCACCCGCAGACCTGGTGAAAGTCACGGTGTACGTGGTGGGGGTAAAACACTGGCCTGAATTTGATGGCTTGTACGCCGCTGCGCTGGGAGATCACCGCCCGGCCCGCGCGGTGGTGCCGGTGCCGGAACTGCACCACGGCTATCTGATTGAAATCGAAGCCGTGGCGCGCTCGGCATAGGTCATTTGGCGTAGGTGTAGACCGCCGCCCGCGAGACCCCAAGGTGTGAGGCAACCGTTTCCATGGCACGCCGGATGTCCATCACGCCGGCTTCTTTCAGCTCTTGCATCAGCAGGCGCCGGTCGGCGGCCTTGAGGGCACGTGGGGTGGTCGCCAGGCGTGCGGCGAACTGGTCGATGCGCGCACGAATGGCGTCGGCACCGGACGGGTCGAGAGACTCGGCGGGCCGGTCGCCGCTGACCGAGCCGAACTGTTCCAGCATGCCCTGCAAGCCACGGAACAACGAGAGGTCGACGTTCATGCACAAGGCCGCCACGTACTTGCCGGTGGAGTCCTTGATGCCGATGGAAGTGCTCTTGACCTGACGCCCGTCGGAGAACTGGTTCTGGTAGTTGGCGATCACCTGCGGGTACTCGGGATCGGCAATCCGCGCCAGGCCCAGCTCGGTGGCCGGGTCACCCGGCTGGCGCCCGGAGAGGTTGTTGTGGATGGCCATGATTGCGTGCTGCGGGTCGCGCAGGTCGTGCAGCACGACCTCGCAAAACGGGCTGAAGGTCTTGCTCAGGCCTTCGGCAATCTGTTCGAGCTGGCTGATCAAGGCCGCTTGTTCGGGAGTGTGTTTTTTCATTCAGACAACATATCCAGTACTGGATAGACCGTCAATTTACCTTTTGGAGTGTGCACGATGGAAACCCCGACAGCTTTGCTGGATGTGAGCCGGATGCAGCGCAATATCCTGCGTATGCAGCAGCGTGCCGATGACTTGGGTGTGAGCTTGCGGCCCCATGTGAAGACCCATAAATGTGCCGAGGTGGTGGCGGCGCAAATCGCCGCCGGGGCCACGGGGATTACGGTTTCGACGTTGAAGGAGGCCGAGTATTTTTTCGACCTCGGCATTCGGGACGTTCTGTATGCGGTGGCGATGGCGCCGCATAAATTGCCTCAGGCGTTGGCGTTGCGTCGTCAGGGGTGTGCGCTGACGCTGATCACCGACAGCCTTGCCGGGGCCCGGGCGATTGTCGAGTTTGGTGCGCTGCAGGGTGAGGTTTTTGCGGTGCTGATTGAGATTGACTGTGATGGGCACCGGTCCGGGGTGAAGCCTCAGGATCCGCTGTTGCTGGAGATCGCCAGGCTGCTGTATGGCGGCGGGATGCTTGCCGGGGTGTTGACTCATGCCGGGGAAAGTTACGGGCTGGATACGCCTGAGGCGTTGCGGGCGATTGCCGAGCAGGAACGGGCGCGCTGTGTTGCAGCGGCCGAGGTGATTCGGGGGGCGGGGTTGCCTTGCTTGCAGGTGAGTGTGGGTTCGACGCCCACGGCGCTGTCGGCGGTGAGCCTGGAGGGTGTGACTGAGCTGCGGGCTGGGGTTTATGCGTTTTTTGATTTGGTGATGCATAACGTTGGGGTGTGCCGCATTGATGAGCTGGCGTTGAGTGTGCTGACTACGGTGATCGGGCATCAGGTGGAAAAGGGCTGGATCATTACCGACGCGGGGTGGATGGCGATGAGTCGGGATCGTGGGACGCAGTCGCAGAAGCGGGATTTTGGTTATGGGCAGGTGTGTACCGAGGGTGGCGAGGTGATCGAGGGGTTGCTGGTGGGCAGCGCGAATCAGGAGCATGGGGTGGCTTGGTTCGACGGGGTGGCGGTGGATGTGGTTGAGCGGTTTCCGCTGGGGACGCGGCTGAGGGTTTTGCCTAACCATGCGTGTGCTACGGGGACGCAGTTCGGCAGCTATGGCGCGCTGCTGGAGAATGGTGAGGTGCAGGTTTGGGAGCGGTTGCGGGGGTGGTAGATCCAAGGCCTCAAACGAGAGCGGGAAAAGTCTTCGTTGTCAGAATGTCGGATCAGCGTCAGGACTTGCGCAGATCGAAGAGGTCTTAAACGCTGGTATTGTGGTTACTGGACCTCAGTGTGTGAAGTGATAGCCGGTCCCAACAGGCCATGAAGCAATTCGCCCAGCGTATTGAGGTCCTCCCCAACACCCAGCGCCACGACGCCAACCCCGTATGTATCCCTGTACTGTGTGGTTTCCAATGAAGGTACTCCGCCCTTTTTTGGTACGAGTAACAACGTGCAATCAGGACCCCGGTCTTGCCAGCGCAAACTGTCCCGATAGATATGCGCGGATTGCATTGCATCCAGTACGCCATAGCGGCTGGCTCGATACTTCGCATCCAGCACCAAAAAACGCTTCTGACCATGGGCCTCAAGGGTTATGACAATATCCGGGAAACGCTGCCGCGAAATACTGGCGAAGCCCCGGTTGGGTTTTTTATCGAATGCCGGGCAGCGGACCTGAAGCCATACATTGAGCTCGATATTGGGTGCGATTGCGTTGAAGGCAATGCATTCAGCTTTGTTCGAAACGCAATCCCTTTGCCAGACCATGTGTGAATAGCGCGCTTGCAAGGTTTTGACCACTTGGAGGTAACACCACCGTTCGTAGACTTCCCAGGTAGGACTCATCCAATGCCTTTCTTCGCTCAACTCACCACCCACCCCATTACGCAGAGCGTGCCAGCCCACCCGATAAGCGCTTGCGTACAGTGGGTGCGCCGAAATAGCGTTCAACCCGGCCGATGAAATATGCGCCGTCTTTATTGATGTAAAGGGCTCACTGCGCGCAATTCGTCGCAGGTCATGCTGTAGGCGATTCAGGTACGCCATACGGCGCGCGAGCCTTGGCACCAGTAACGAACGAGCACCGTCCTGTTCCTTCTGCTCACTGAGCCGACTTAACCCCGCGATCACTTGCCCCGCGCGCCGAGCCACAGCGCGCAGAACCGCGCAGAGCGTCTGGTTCGCAGCATTATCAAGGTCGTTGAATACCGTCGAAACGTCAAAGGCAATGGGCCCGGGAGTACCGAAGTTGCTGGATTGCCCGTTCAACACCGGCAACATTGCAGGATTGCGCATAGCCTTGTGCACAGAGTATCGGTCCAGCCGTCTGACCTTGTTCAACCCCTGAATTGTCCGCTCTCGGCGCAGCCTCGTCAGTGGGCTTTTGGTCACCCTACGCATAGCCTTCAAAAATGCGTCGCCATAACAACGCAAGCGCGCGTATTGCAGATGCACATTCGTCACTTCACCTTGCACGCCGATCTGGCTTTTCGTGTATTCGGTACCCATCAACAAACTTGGGTCGAAAGCCTGGATGTCGGCGATCATCCGCTCAAACGAAGCCTGTTCGAGTTTTTCGCCTTGTGGCGCTACAGACAGGCGATAAAGAGCGACAACGTTGCCGCTGACATCTGTGAGCTCAGCAGCGACTTCCCCCGCATAGAAGCCTGGCTCCCACACCCAGGCCATCTGTTGCTCATGCCGGCCGGCCGCCAGAGCGACGTCATCGACAAATAACTGGCCTGCCCCTTCGGGGATCAGAAAGACATAACGACCCTGCTCATGGAACCCTGAACACAGCTGATCCGGGCTGATGCTGAATAAGCGACCTGAGTGGTCAACGCAGACAATCTGCCCCATGCTTAACGCCAGAACCGGGCAGAACCCAGGTACTGGAGGTCTTCCAGCAACTCATGCATCTTGGCCTGCGATTGCGTAAGTTCATTCTGTTTGAGTACTACCTGCACTGCAGCAAACGCCCGTTGGATACGGGGCGAGTCCTCACCGCGCAGTTTGGGTAATACTTTGGAATAGATAGCCTGGTCCAACGCACTTTCAAAGTCGATAACGTTCCAGCGCAACGCCTCGCGGATATAGCCCATTACATCGCTGATCGTGCGCCAGCCGAAATGCAGCCTGACGGGACGAAGTGCTGCGACCAGATCCTTGAGTGCCTGCTGGACTTTGTGGGTCTGCTCGCTGGAAAGCGGACTATTTTTCCAACCAGGAAAGGCGTCCACGTCAATATCCCAGAACTCAATCACGCAGGCACGATCAAGCACCTTGTCGCTGAGTCCATGGGTGGTTTCGTCCATATTGACGGTACCGATGATAAAGAGGTTCGCGGGGTAGTCGAGGCTGGCTGGAATCCCATTAATCTCGACGCCTTGGGCGTGCAACTCGATCCGGTCACCGGTTTCCATTGCCGACAACAGCGGTGCGAGGTACTGCTCGGGGTGCGACAGATTCATTTCGTCCAGGACCACAGTGTAGGCACGGTCTGGATCTGCACTGGCACACAACAGAAAATCAAGGAGCGCCGTCCGCACATAGACTTCATTATTAATCGGGTTAATGTATCCCAACAAGCAAGACGGATCGTGCCAACCTGGTTGTACCGCAACGGTCAGCAAACCCTGCGCGGGATCTTTTTCCCCGTGCCGTAAGCCCAATGCATAACCTCGGGCCAGCAGTGTTTTCCCAGCACCGCTCAACCCCGTCAATACGGCAAGATGACGACGGTGATGGCTCCACAGGCCGGCATCGAGCTGGCCTATGAGTTCAGGGCGCAAGACAATGTTGTCGTCGAAACTCTCAAGAATCTCTCCCAGTTTCGGACGGTTGATATAGCCTTGGTAGTCGGGCGAGGTTTCTTGTGGCACCAGTACCGGGTCCCCTCCGAGCAAACCTGGAACCCAATGAATACGTTCGGCCCAAGTCAATCCACGCTCGGTCAACTGCAAGGTCTTGTCGGAGGCCAACTCAACAAGCTTCAGGCTGCGCAACCAGTTGATCAGTGAGCTCGGAACAAAGTTGCTGGTCCAGCCTGGATTGACCTTTTGTAGTTCCAGCGCCAGGGCCTTTACAGTCAAAGGTTCCTGCATCAATAGATAGAGCATGTTGTCGAAACCGAGAATACGCGTTAACAACCAATCGCAGAAATCATCCGGGTCGCCAGACTCAAGGAAACTTTCGCCTCTTGGCGTCAGGTAAAGGTTGTCTCCGTCAGGCCGCAATACACCCCACTCCGCAATCAACGCATTGATTTGAGTGTTGAGGGTGCCGGTTACATGGCCGGGGTTAATTGAATGCATGTGCTCACGGAAATCTTCGCGCGTGCAGCCTTCACGAGCAAACTCGATCATTGAACGAATGGTTGATGAGCCCCCACCAATAGCCAACATGCCACGGCGCCGACGATCTGCAGGTAATGGGTTGAGGCGCTCCTCTCCGGTAGCCAGGTCTGATACCTCCGTCGCCTCCAACTCCGCCTTTTGGACGTGATTGACGTACAACAACCAAGGCACGGTCATATGCTCAACAAAAAATTGCGTCAGCCCTGGGCCAGGATCGTCAAGAACCCCCTTCAATCGCGCCATTACCCAGCGTTGCTCCGACAGGCCATGCCCCAGGGGACCGTCAAACCCCATCGCGATAGCCAGCTCGTGGAGCTTTCGGAAATTGGTAATAGTCGTGAAGTATTCAGGACAAATAGCCGCGAGCAACCGACATAACTTCAGCAAAGGCCGGCGCTTGACCTTGAGCTCTACCAAGGCAAGTACCTGTGACCAGGTGGAATCAATCAACATCTCCACGGCATCAGGGAGCAACACTCGATAGGTTGACTTTAGCTGCCATAAGACCTCGGCGATTTGCCCATCGGCTGCCACCAATGAAATGTCGACACTGCCCATGCCTGTGGCTGAAATAGCCCGGCTGTCCCAAAGCATTCGCTGAAATGCCTCACTGGTGAACTCATCGTGATCCGACTCGCGCACTTTTTCGAGCAAGACCATCAGTCGATTACGCCACTCCTGATTTCCAGGTTGGGTGCGCGTTTGCTCAAGCGCGCTTTTACAAGCGGCTTTCAGCTGGGTGTCATCTTTCAAATCCAACAACATTGGCTTAGCTCTCCGAAGCCACTAGGTCTTTTTACGGCTGAACGGGCGTGAATCGTTAAAGCACAAAGCGTCCGTCTCAGACTTGCAAACTGAAACCAGCAGGAGGACAAATAAGCGTCACCATTTTGTCGGCCTTTCTACGGTAATCATCACCCGCCCACACGTATGCCTTGATCCAGATTGTCATGCTGTCGTATTGGAAACGGATACAACTCTGATAATCAAGGTACATGTTGGAACGTGCGACCTGTTCCTCACGCTCAAATACAGTAATTACCGCCAACGCGGTAGTCCTTGCACGCATCCTGTTGAGCTTTGGCGCTACGCATATCCGCAGTTGAGAACCGGTAAAACTCGTTGCGCTCCAAGTCCAGCTCAGTGCGCACGGCGTCACGTTCCTGACTGTAAGGATGGCTGTGAAAGTCTCCGAGAAAACGCAGTTCCGGAAAGAATGATTCGACGAAGGTATTTTTCAAGGTATAGGCATCGTCGCGGGCAGTAACGGAATCCCCCGTGCGGTGAGCGGCAGTCGATACATTTGCCTGGCTGATACGGTACACGGTCTCGTTCATACTGGTTGAGCTGAGATGGCCCCACAGATAACCAAAGGTCTCCAACTTGATCCCGGTACCGTCCAGATCGGCAGAGTGATCAACGCGGTAAGCCTCCAGCGCAGAAGTGGCAATCGTAAAAAAGGCTTGTTCGGACAGTGATACCAGGCAATTGGACATGGATCTACTCGTGTCAGTCGGTGAGATCGACACAAGGGAGGCGTGAAAAAACTCCCGCTACATGACCATCCTTGTGTCGAGCATTGCGCAATGGCCATAGAAGCCATCCAGGGGCGATAAGGTAACCGATCACCGAGCGAAGACAAAGCCATTTGCCACTATCACACACCGCAAGCAACTTAACCCAACCAGCCTACCTCAGATACAGCACGTGGCCTGATATATGATGGGTACTCGACCGATCAGGAAATGACCAATGCTGCCGATTCGCACCCCGTTGATCCTGCACCCCGGCTTGTCTACCGCTACCCGGCGGGTCTGGCTGAAGCTCGAGAACCTGCAACCCTGTGGCTCGTTCAAGTTGCGCGGCATGACCACGCTGTGCGCCTACGCGGCGAGCCAGGGCAAGACCACGGTGGTATGCCCCTCCGGCGGCAATGCCGGGCTGGCCACGGCCTTCGCGGCGCGCGGCCTGGGGTTACAGGCGCGGATCGTGGTGCCGACCACCACCCCCGAAGCCACCCGCGCACGCATCCGCCAGGCCGGGGCCGAGGTGGTGGTGCACGGTGATCTGTGGGATCAATCCAATGAGCTGGCGCTGCAACTCTCCGAATCACCTGAGGCACTGTATGTGCCGGCCTTTGATCACCCGCTGTTGTGGGAAGGCCACAGCAGCATGATCGATGAGATTCTCGAGGACTGCCCTCAGGTGGGCGCCATCGTGACCTCGGTGGGTGGCGGTGGACTGCTCGCGGGCGTTCTGACGGGCCTGGAGCGTCATGGGCGGTTCGGCTGCAAGGTGATTGCGTGTGAAACGGCGGGCGCGGCTTCGTTTGCTGCTGCCGTAGAGGCTGGAAAGCCCGTGCGGCTGGCGAAGATCGATACCGTGGCCAAGTCGTTGGCCGCGACCCAGGTGGCGGCGTGGCCGGTGCAGCATATCGGCAGGTTTGCCCATCAATGCGTGGTGTTGAGTGATGCCGACGCGATGATGGGCGTGGCGCGGTACGCCGATGATTTACGCCAGTTGGTGGAACCGGCATGTGGGGTTTCGTTGGCCGTGGCGTATCTGGAGCATGGGGCGATTGCCGGGATTGAGGATGTGGTGGTGATTGTGTGTGGTGGGGTAAGCATCAGTGCGGAAACGGTTGCCCAGTGGCAAAACACGGTCTCTCTATGATCGTTCCCACGCTCCGCGTGGGAACGCCGCCCTGGACGCTCCGCGTCTGCTCTTGAAGTCGTGACGCGGAGCGTCACAGGATGCATTCCCACGCAGAGCGTGGGAACGATCAATTCAGGCATCCTGCAGGATCAGATCCGCACCCTTCTCCGCCACCATCAACACCGCCGCATGGGTATTGCCCGAGGTCACGTTGGGGAAAATCGACGCATCGACAATCCGCAGCCCTTGCATCCCGTGCACCTTCAGGCGCTTGTCCACCACCGACACCAGCGGGTCCGAGCCCATGGCGCAAGAGCCACACAGGTGATAGATCGAGCCGCTGTTCTCGCGGAAGTACTGCAGCATCTGCTCATCGGTTTGCACCGCCGGCCCCGGCAATACCTCGGCCACCGTCACGCCCTTGAGCGCCGGAGCCTGCATGATCTTGCGCATCAGCCGGCTGCCCTGGATCACCTCGTCGATGTCCTTTTGGGTGCTCAGGTAGTTGGGGTCGATCAAGGCCGCGTCCCGTGGGTTTTTCGAGGCGATGCGGATCGTCCCGCGGCTGGTAGGCCGGCACGGGTTGAAGCACAGCAGGAAGCCTGAATACGGCTCGGGCTTGAGGCTGGCCTTGTTGTTTTTCGGGATCTGGTACGACAGCGGGTTGAAGTACAGCTGCAGATTGGGGTGCGCCTGCCCTTCGTTGCCGCGAAAGAACCCGCCGGCCTGGTTGACGCTCATGGCCAGCGCGCCCTTGCGGGTCAGCAGGTATTTGAGGCCGAGTTTGAACTGGCCAAACAGCGAACTGAGCTGGTCGTTCAGGGTCGGGATATTGGCCTTGTAGTAATAACTGGCGCAGAGGTGGTCCTGCAGGTTCTGCCCCACTGCAGGCAGGTCCTTGACCAGCGGGATGTTGTGTTCGGCGAGCAATTGCTTGTCCGCCACACCCGACAGTTGCAGGATCTTCGGCGTATCCACCGCCCCGGCGCACAGGATCACCTCCTTGCGCGCGGTAAAGGTGCGAACCACGCCGTGCTGGGTCACGCTGATGCCGGTGGCGCGCTGCTGATCGTCGAACAGCACGCGGTCTACCAGCGCATGCAACTCCACGGTCAGGTTCGGCCTACCCAACGCCGGGTGCAGGTGCGCAAAGCTGCTGGAGCAGCGCTCACCGTTGCGGGTGTTGACGTCGTAGAGGCCCGCACCTTCGAAGTTCGGCCCGTTGAAGTCATCGCTCAGGCCATAGCCCAATTGCTCGCAGCCCTTGAGAAATACATCGCAGATGGCGTGAGTCTGGCCCTTCATCGGGGTGATGCTGATGGGGCCGCTGCTGCCGTGGTATTCGGTGTCGCCCAGGGGGTGATTTTCCAGCTTGCGGAAGTACGGCAGCACGTCCTTGAAGCCCCAGCCGTCGTTGCCATTAGCCGCCCAGTCATCGAAATCATGGGCCTGGCCGCGCACGTAGATCATGGCGTTGATCGAGCCGGAACCGCCCTGCACCTTGCCCCGCGGGGCATAGATGGCACGGTCGGCCAGCTGTTTTTGCGGCTGGCTGTAGTACATCCAGTTGAAGGTCGGGTTGTAGTACATCTTGGCGAAACCGACCGGGATCTTGAACCACCAGGAGCTGTCCTTGCCGCCGGCTTCCAGCAGCAATACCGAATGCTCGCCCGAGGCGGAGAGTCGGTTGGCCAGGACGCAACCTGCGGCGCCGGCGCCGGCGATGATGTAGTCGTATGTCATTCACGGTTACCGCATAAGTCGTTTTTTTTAGCCCTTGGCGGGCGAAGTGTCTTTCACGTCAGCAGGCGTGGGCGCCATTTGCAGGTGCAGCCGCTCGCCGGTGTACGGCGTGTGCTTGCGCACCACGTCCATGTTCAGCTCCACCCCAAGGCCCGGCTCGGTGGACGGGATGATGTAGCCGTCCTCCCATTGCAGTGGCTTGGTCAGCACTTCGGCATGGAAGCCGCCCCAGGTCATGATGCTTTCCTGGATCAGGAAGTTCGGCGTGCACGTGGCCAACTGGAAACTCGCCGCTGCGCCGATCGGTCCGTTGTACAGGTGCGGGGCGATCTGCGCGTAGTAGGCCTCGGCCATGCTCGCGATTTTCTTGGCTTCCAGCAGGCCGCCGCAGCGGGCCACGTTCATTTGCAGGATCGATGCACCACCGGCCTGCAAGAGCTTGAAGAACTCGTACTTGGTGGTCAGGCGCTCGCCGGTGGCGATGGGAATGCTGGTCTTGGCCGCGACCTGGGCCATGGCCTCTTCCTGACCCGGAGGCACCGGTTCTTCGAACCACAGCGGGTCGTATTTCTCCAGGCGCTTGGCCAGGCGAATCGCCGACGACGGCACCATCTGCCCGTGGGTGCCGAACAGCAGGTCGCATTTGTCGCCCACCGCCTCGCGAATCTTGCGGCAGAAGGTTTCGCAGCGTTCCAGCACTTCCAGGGAGATCTGGTGGCCGGAGTACGCGGTGTACGGGCCTGCCGGGTCGAACTTCACGGCGGTGAAGCCCTTGTTCATGTTCTCGATCGCGCATTCGGCGGCCAGGTCCGGGTCGTCATAGTCGTACTCGCCCTTGCTGTTGACCGGGTACAGGTAGGTGTAGGAACGCAGACGCTCGTTGACCTTGCCCCCCAGCAACTCATAGACCGGCTTGTTGGCGGCCTTGCCGATGATGTCCCAGCAGGCCATTTCCAGGCCGCTGACCACGCCCATCATGGTCAGGTCGGGGCGCTGGGTGAAACCGCTGGAGTACGCCTGGCGGAAGAAGCGCTCGATGTGGTGCGGGTCGTGGTTGAGCAGGTAGCGCTCGAACACGTCCTCGATGATCGGCAGCATGGCCTTGGGGCCGAAGGTGGCGGCGTAGATCTCGCCCACGCCTTCGATGCCGCAGTCGGTTTTCAGTTTGACGAACAGCCAATACATGCCGCCGATGTGCGGCGGCGGTACGGCGACAATATGGGTTTCAAGGGCGACGATTTTCATCTCAGGCACCTGTCTGGTTGAATTTTTTACGATTGATCCGGGCGCGCAAGGTCAGGGCCGCGAGGGTCCCGAGCACGCCGATGAAGGCGATGTAGCCGAAGTACAGGTTGTAGCCGACCTGCCCCGGGTATGTGTCGGTGAGGTAGCCATTGATCAGCGGGATAAAGGTGTCCGGCAGGTAACCCACCACCGAGACGATGCCGATGGCCAGGCCGGTGATGCGCAGCGGGATGTCGCAGCTGTCGAGGATCGCCCAGTACAGGCCGCGAATCGCGTAGGTCATCAGGCCGATAAAGATCACCGTGCCGATCAGCAAGCCGAGGCTGCCAATGGCCGGGAACACGATCAGGCCGACCATCGCCAGGGTCACCAGCATCAGCGCGACGATCAGCACCGAGATGTTCGAAAACTTGTCCCCCAGCCAGCCGCCGCCGATCCCGCCGATGGGTCGCATCCACAACTTGATGGTGGTGATGGTGCCGGCCATCACGGCGGTCATGCCGCTGCCTTGCAGGTAATCGGAGAAGCTGTAGGTGGCCCAGAACATGTGGTAACCGCAGAACACGATGGCGGTCACCAGCCACAGCTCGGGGATTTTCACCAGGGTGGTGAGGTCGGCGATCAGGTTGAACTTGCCCTTCTCCACCGCCGCAGTTTCGGCCATGGACTTGGGGTCCTTGAGCAGCACCAGCACACAACCAATGGCGATACACACGAACGAATACAGGTAGACCACGTGCTTGAAGCCTTCGGCCGCAGTTTGGCTGCGGGTCTCGGTGGCGTAGGCGAACAGCCCCAGGGCCACGGTCGCCAGCAAGGCTTCCACCAGGCCACGGCCGCCGTCGAGGATGCCGAAGAAACGGCCCTGCTCACTGTGATGGGCGATCATCTTCACCCGCTTGAGCACCGAAGCCCAGAAGGTCAGGCCGGTGGTCAGGCCCCAGCAGCCGAAGATGATCATCAGGCCGGTCATCGACGGCACAGTGGAGTACCAGATACCCAGGGCCCCGGTGGCCACCAACGAAAAGAAGATCAGGAAGCGTGGCGGCAGGCGATCGGCCAACCAGCCGCTCGGCAGGTAGCTGAGCAGGAAGATCGTACCGAGCATCGAGTACAGATAACCCAGCTGGCTGTGGTTGATCTGGAACACCTCGAGCATGGTGGTCTGGTAGACCTGGCGCAGGTAGAGGATCGGGTAGATCGCCCCGGCAGCCAATACCAGCAACATCAATTGGAAGTAGCGACTGGCTTTTTCGCTTTTAGCCGCGGACACGGCATCGAAACCCTGGGCAACGGGTGCAGGCTTGGACATCTTGTAGACCTCGGGCCCCCACTGTGCAGGTGCCCCGATAATTGTTTTTATTGAGGTGAAGCCGGTGGTCGGTGAATCAGTACTTCATGACCACCAAACGGGTCTGGGTGAATTCAAGCATCCCGTGCTTGCCGTCATCGCCGCCCAGCCCTGAGCGTTTCCAGCCGGCGTGGAAACCCTGGTAAGGGTCGGCCGGGGTCCGATTGACGTACAACTCGCCGGCCTCGATGGCGTTGGCGACTTTCATGGCCGTGCGGTAGTTCTCGGTATAGAGCACCGACGACAGGCCGAACTGGTGATCGTTGGCCATGGCCAGCGCTTCGTCGATATCGCGGTACTTGAGCACCGGCAGCACCGGGCCGAAGATTTCTTCCTGGATGATTTCCATGTCCTGGCGGCAGGCGCTGAGCAGCGTCGGCGGGTAGAAATGGCCCGGACCTTCGGGGAGTACGCCGCCTGTTTCCAGTACAGCACCGTCGGCGATGGCGCGCTCGACCATGGCGTGAATATTCTGCCGGGAGCTGGCGTTGACCAGTGGGCCCATCAGGCCCGCATCCGTGGCACGGTCACCGAATTTGACGGCGCCGATCTTGGCCTTGAGCAGGGCCAGGAATCGGTCATAGACGCTTTCCTGCACATACACCCGCTCGACGGCCGTGCACAGTTGGCCGCAGTGGGTGGTCTTGGAAGCGATGATGTCGCTGGCGGCTTTTTCCAGGTCGGCGTCGGCCTCGATGATCGCCGGGGTCTTGCCGCCCAACTCCAGGGACGGCTTGGCGATGTTGGCCTTGCAGTAGTCGAGCACGATGCGCCCGGCGTTGACGCTGCCGGTCAGGGTGATCAGGCCCACGGCCTTGTGGGTGCACAGGGCGGCGGCGGTGGCGTGGTCCATGGTCAGGATGTTGATCACGCCGGCCGGCATGCCCGACTGCTCGACGGCACGGGCGATTTCAAAGGCGGACAACGGCGTGTTGTTGCTCGGGCGCACCACCACGGTGTTGCCGGCAATCAGCGCCGGGGCGATTTTGCGCAGCAGGGTATAGACCGGGTAGTTGAACGGAATCAGGCAAGCCACGACGCCAATGGGCTCGCGTTGCAGGAACAGGTTTTCGTCCGGGGTGTCGCTGGGGATGATTTCGCCTTCGATGCGGCGCGCCCATTCGGCGTGGTAGCGGGTGATCTGGGCGGCGTAGCGCGCTTCGTTGCTGGCGTCGTCGAGGCTTTTGCCGGATTCGCTGGCCAGCGCCCGGCCTATGCTTTCAGCGCAGGTTTCGAGGGCGGCGGCGAAAGCCCGCAGGTGTTCGGCGCGCTGGATGCTGGTGAGCTTGCCCCAGGTTTTCTGTGCGCTGGCGGCGGCATCGACGGCCGCAATGGCTTCATCAGGGGTGGCGGCGGACACCCGGCCTACCTGGGCCTCGGTCGCGGGGTTGTAGACCGCGATTTGGGCGGTGCTGGCAGGTTCGGCGAAGTGGCCGTTGTAAAAGTTGCGCTCGATTTGCATATGGTTTTTTGCCCAATCGTTGTTGTTTTGCGAGTGACTTGCAGTTTTGTCATTGGGCGGGGGTTGGACAAACGATTTATTGACGGGGGTAACGTGCGAAAAATGCAGGTTAGTGGCTGATCCGTATTAATGACCCGGGTCTGAGTCTGTATTGTTCTACCCATACTTCCTACAGTGCCGCCCACTTGGAACCGTGGGAGGACTAAGCATGCAACCACCATCAACCGCACAGGCCTACAACTACAAGGTCGTGCGTCAATTCGTCATTGCAACCATCGTCTGGGGCGTGGTCGGCATGGCCATGGGCGTGTGGATCGCCTCGCAACTGGTGTGGCCCGAGATGAACCTCGACCTGCCGTGGACCACCTTCGGCCGCCTGCGCCCGCTGCACACCAGCCTGGTGATTTTCGGCTTTGCCGGCAGCGCGCAATTCGCCGCCAGCTACTACGCAGTACAGCGCACCTGCCAGGTACGGCTGTACTCGGACAAGCTCGCTGCCTTTACCTTTTGGGGCTGGCAGTCGGTGATCGTGATCATGCTGGTCAGCCTGCCACTGGGTTACACCACCACCAAGGAATACGCCGAGATCGAGTTCAGCGGCGCGGTGTGGATGACCGTGGTGTGGGTGGCCTATGCGATCGTGTTTTTCACCACTGTGGTGCAGCGCAAGACCCAGCACATCTACGTCGGCAACTGGTTCTTCGGTGCGTTCATCGTGGTGATCGCCATGCTGCACGTGGTCAATCACCTGTCGATCCCGGTGGACTGGTTCAAGTCCTACCCGGTGTATTCCGGGGCCACCGACGCGATGGTGCAGTGGTGGTACGGGCACAACGCCGTGGGGTTCTTCCTGACCACCGGTTTCCTGGGGATGATGTACTACTTCGTGCCGAAGCAGGTCGGGCGGCCGGTGTATTCCTATCGCCTGTCCATCGTGCACTTCTGGGCGCTGATCACCCTGTACATCTGGGCCGGTCCGCACCACCTGCACTACACCGCGCTGCCGGACTGGGCGCAGTCGCTGGGGATGGCGATGTCGCTGATCCTGCTGGCGCCGAGCTGGGGCGGGATGATCAACGGCATGATGACGCTTTCCGGGGCCTGGCATAAATTGCGCACCGACCCGATCCTGCGCTTCCTGGTGCTGTCGCTGGCGTTCTACGGGATGTCGACCTTTGAAGGGCCGATGATGGCGATCAAGACCGTCAACGCCCTCTCCCATTACACCGACTGGACCATCGGCCACGTCCACGCCGGCGCCCTGGGCTGGGTGGCGATGATCACGTTTGGCTCGCTGTACCACATGATCCCGAAAATCTTCGGGCGCGCGCAGATGCACAGTGTGGGGCTGATCAATATGCACTTCTGGCTGGCGACCATCGGCACGGTGCTGTACATCGCGTCGATGTGGGTCAACGGCATCACCCAGGGCCTGATGTGGCGGGCGGTGAACGATGACGGCACCCTCACCTACTCGTTTGTGGAAGCGTTACAGGCCAGCCATCCGGGATTTGTGGTGCGATTCGTCGGCGGGGTGTTCTTCCTCAGCGGCATGTTGCTGATGGCGTACAACACCTGGCGCACCGTGCGTGTGGCGGATTTGAAGGTAGCGCAGCTTGACGCGCAGATCGCCTGATGTGGGAGATAGCGCTGAACCTGGCGGCGGTGATCGGCCTGTATGGCGCGGTGGAGTATTGCCTGCGGGGCCAGTCGAAGGAGAGCCTGGATGAGGCCAGCCTGACGCCGTTCGCCGATGACCCGGAAGTGGCACGGCGGGTGGAGCTGGCCACGGGCAAGCGGGTCAACGCGGTGGCGCCTGAGGAAACAAAGCAGGACTGGGGCAATATAGAGATCTAATTGTGGGAGCGGGCTTGCTCGCGAATGCGGTGGTTCAGTCAACATATACAGCGACTGACACACCGCTTTCGCGAGCAAGCCCGCTCCCACACAAGCACCACATTGAGCGACTAGCCGCGTTCGCGGGGAATCAGGCTCTGCAACTGCAACGCCAGGAAGTTGGCATCGAAGCCGAACGTATCCGGGTCTTTCAAACCGTTGGTTTTCTTCCACAGCCAGTCGTTTTTCCCCGGCAGCAATACCAGGGAAATGCTGCCGTAGCGGGCGGCGGTCAAGCCCATCACCGACAGCGAAATCAAACCGCCGGCGCCCATCACATCCGGCACGAACTCCACCGGTTTGCCGGCGATATGGATGGTCAGTTTCTCGGTCTTGAAGGTGGAGGTCTCCACCGGCACGCTGGGGCCGGAAGCCACGTACGCCTCGCGCTGCACTTCCAGCAAACCGACCGTCTTCACAGGCGCAAGCCACTGCTCGATCTGGCCGAACAACTCGCCGATCTTCTGCGCCCAATGGGCCGACTGCACTTCGAACTGCTGTTTCTTGTGGGCTTCGCTGTCGGCGTAATGACGCAGCATCTCGCCCAGTTGTTGTACATCGTCCATTGCCGTGTTCCTTGGGTGACCCATGTTGCGAGCCTTGATCATGGCAGATGCCGCACACCGGCGTATGACTAAAGCGCAGCGCGCGGGTAATGTGGTGCCCTCGCCCGTCCAATTCAGGAGCATCGCATGCGCACCATCGGCCTTATCGGCGGCATGAGCTGGGAGTCCAGCGCCGAGTATTACCGCATCATCAACCAGAACGTGCGCGACCAGCTCGGGCCTCTGCGCTCGGCACAACTGTTGATGTACAGCGTCGACTTCGGCCCGGTGGAGCAGGCCCAGCACGCCGGGCGCTGGGACGACGCGGCGCTGATCCTCGAAGACGCCGCCCGCCGCCTGCAAGCCGGTGGCGCCGAATGCATCGTGCTGTGTACCAACACCATGCACTTGGTAGCGCCGCAGATTGAAGCGGCGGTGTCGATACCGTTTCTGCATATTGCAGACGCTGCCGGCGCGGCGGCCGTGGAAGCTGGCACCCTGAGCGTTGGCCTGCTGGGTACCGCGTTTACCATGGAGCAGGAGTTTCTCAAGTCACGCCTGGCGGCGCAGGGGCTGACCGTGCTGGTGCCGGACGCTGAAGAGCGCCAGGCCGTGCACCGGATCATTTACGAAGAGTTATGCGTCGGGGTGATCAGCGACGCATCGCGCGAGGTGTACCAGCGGGTGATCGAGTCTTTGGCCGCCCGTGGCGCCCAGGCCATCATCCTCGGCTGTACGGAAATCAGCCTGTTGATCAAGCCGCAGCACAGCGACCTGCCCTTGCTGGACACCACCGAGCTGCATGCGCAGGCTGCGGTGGCGTTTGCGTTGCAGGACGACTAGGCCGGCTTGCGGATGCGCGCCATGGTCAGCGTGTCGACGAATGCGCCGTCACGCACGGCGTAGTCGCGCAGCAGGCCTTCGGTCTCGAAGCCGAACTTGTGGTACAGCCGGTGGGCGGCTTCGTTGTCGGCGTACACCGTGAGTTCCACCCGGTGCAGGTTCATCCAGTTATCCGCCACCTCCAGCGCCGCGCCCAGCAGCCGGGAGCCCACGCCCTTGCCCTGCCAGGCGGTGGCGACGCCCATGCCGAATGAACCGACGTGGCTTTGGCGCACGCGCAAATACTGTTCCAAACCCAGCTGGCCGATCACTTCACCGGCATGCAGCGCCACCAGCTGTAGCCGCCGCTCGTTGTCCTGCACCAGGCGTTTGCGCCAGGCCTCGACTGACTGGAAAGGCATTTGCAGCACCTGACGGCAGACAGCCGGGTCGTTGTAGAGCGCAGCGACGCCTTCAAGGTGGGCCTCGGTGAAGCGCGTGATCACGATTTTGGGTTCAGGTGTGTGCATGGTGTTTCGTCCTTTGAAAAACACGTGGCCGACCAGTGTAGGCGGCAAAGCCTCAGAATGGCGAGCCCTGCACTGCACTCATCGGGAACGCGAAGCCACCAATTTCCAGACCCGGGCAATGTCCGAGGCGCGCTCGCGCAACAGGCGCGGTGCCTCGCTGCAGGCCTGTTCCAGGGTAGTCGGGCCGGACGGCAAGGCGAACGCGGCATCCACACCGTGGGCGTACATCTGCTCATAGCCATCACCCAGGGTGCCGGCGATCACGATCACCGGCACGTTGTGCTGCCTGGCGATCCGCGCCACGCCAAATGGGGTCTTGCCGCGCAGGGTCTGGGCATCAAACCTGCCTTCGCCGGTGATCACCAGGTCGGCGCCACGCACGGCTTGCTCAAGCCCAACAAGCTCTGCGACCACTTCAACACCCGCGCGAAACTGCGCGCCAAGGAACGCCTTGGCGGCGAAACCCAAGCCACCGGCGGCGCCGCTGCCGGGTTCGTCGCGTACGTCTTTGGGCAATACCCTGGCGCAGTGATCGGCAAAATGGCCGAGGGCCGCATCCAGTTGTTCGACTTGCTGGGGATTGGCGCCCTTTTGCGGGCCAAAAATCGCCGAGGCCCCGTGAGGACCGCATAAAGGGTTGTTCACGTCGGCGGCGATTTCGAAGCGCACTTCATTCAGGCGGGGGTCCAGTTGTTCAAGGCTGATGCGCGACAGCTTGCCCAGCGCCAGGCCGCCAAGGGGCAGCGCTGCTCCCTCGGCATCAAACAACTGCACACCCAGGGCTAGCATCGCCCCGGCGCCGCCGTCGTTGGTGGCGCTGCCGCCAATGGCCAGGATGATGCGCTGGGCGCCGGCATCCAGGGCGGCGCGGATCAGTTCGCCAGTGCCGAAGGTGCTGCTGGAACACGCATTTCGCTGACCCGGTGGCACGAGTTGCAGGCCGCTGGCTTCGGCCATTTCGATGATTGCGGTGTGGCTCTCGGCCAACCAGCCCCAATGCGCGTCGACACTGCCGCCCAATGGCCCTTGCACACGGCTGGTGCGCAGCTCGCCCTGGCAGGCGGCGAGTACCGATTCCACCGTGCCCTCACCACCGTCCGCCATTGGGCACTTGATCAGCTCGGCGTCGGGCCACACGCTGGCCAACCCCTCGGCAATGGCATTCGCCACGCCTTCAGCACTCAGGCTGTCCTTGAACGAGTCGGGGGCGATGATGATTTTCATGGGCTTTCTCCGGTTTTTATAACGCCCATGCTGCCAGTTGGCACCGGCAATAACGCCGGTCCATTGCACAAGAGTGGCTGGGGTTTGTTGTTCATTTGGACAAAGCTTGCGGCAATAGCTGCACGCCGAGGTACAACGCGAGCATGCCGTCGAGGGTCAGCGGGTCGACGCCGCTCAGCTCGGCGATGCGTTCCATGCGATAGCGCAGGCTGTTGCGGTGGATCCCCAGGGCATCGGCGCAGGCCTGGCTTTGGCCGTCGTGGTCGCACCAGCTGCGCAGGGTCGCCAGCAACTGGCCGTTGCTGTCCTTGGCCAGTACCTTGCGCAGCGGGTTGAGCAGTTCGTCGAGGGCGTCGTCGTTGCGGTGGCGCCAGAGCATGACCGGCAGGCGGTAGCGATTGAGGGTCAGCAACCGCGATTCGGGCAGCACATCACGGCCATAGGCGAGCAGGTCGCCGACCCGCCGGTAACAACGGCGCAGGCCGGCCAGCCCGTCCGCTTGCCCGCCGACGGCGACCCGCAGGATGTTCCAGCCCAGGCCGTCGAGCTTTTCCAGCAGGCGCGGGTTATCGACTTGCACCGACGCAGGCCGGCACCACAGCAGGGAAAACTGCGCGGAGCTGACGCACCAGCTGTCGGGGTAGCGCGAGGTCAGCCAGGCGCTCAAGGCCTCGGCCGACTGGCCGCTGCCCAGCTCGAACAGGTACGGCGTGCGCGCCAGCTGCGGCTTGAGGCCCAGTTGCTGGGCTTCATCCACCAGGCGCGGCGAATCGCCGGTCTCGGCCAGCAGCAGTGCCAGCAGATCATCGCAGCGCTGGCGCCGCCATTGCTGCTCGGCTTGCTGGTGACGCTGGCTGACCAGCATTTCGGCAGTCATGCGCACCAGTTCGGCATAGGTGCGCAGCAATTCCGGCTCACCGGTAATGCCCAGCACGCCGATCAGGCGCTGGTCGTGCAGCAGCGGCAGGTTGATCCCGGGTTGCACGCCCTTGAGGTGCTTGGCGGTCTGGCCGTCGATCTCCACCACCCGCCCGTTGGCCAGCACCAACTGCGCGCCTTCGTGGCGGGTGTTGATCCGCTCGGGTTCGCCGCTGCCCAGGATCAGGCCCTGGCTGTCCATGACGTTGACGTTATAGGGCAGGATCGCCATGGTGCGATTGACGATATCCTGCGCCAGGTCATGATCCAGCTCGAACATGGGGCTAAATTCCTGAAAAAAACCGGTTGTTCATAGGCACAGCGCAAACCATGCTTCACTGTGCGCGAGCACAAAGACAGCACCCCTTGAGGTGGCCGAGACTCGTTGGGCGATCAACGTTACCCTCGCATCGCGAAAAATCATAATAAAGAGAGACTGCCATGTCACAGAGCGCCGCTGTTACCCAGGCCACCGATGACGATAAAAACGCCGTATACAAGCGCATCACCCTGCGCCTGATCCCCTTCATTTTCATCTGCTACCTGTTCAACTACCTCGACCGCGTCAACGTCGGCTTTGCCAAGTTGCAGATGCTCGACGACCTGAAATTCAGCGAGACCGTGTACGGCCTCGGTGCCGGGATCTTCTTTATCGGCTACGTGCTGTGCGGCGTGCCGAGCAACCTGGCGCTGACCAAATTCGGTCCACGGCGCTGGATTGCGCTGATGATGATCGTCTGGGGCGCCCTGTCCACCTGCCTGTTGTTCGTTACCACACCGACGCACTTCTACGGCTTGCGCCTGCTGACCGGCGCCGCTGAAGCCGGGTTCTTCCCGGGCGTGGTGCTGTACCTCTCGCAGTGGTTCCCGACCTTCCGCCGTGGGCGGATCATGGCGCTGTTCATGTCGGCGATTCCGGTATCCGGCCTGCTCGGCAGCCCGTTCTCCGGCTGGATCCTCAACCACTTCGCCGCCGGCCAGGGCGGGCTTGCGGGCTGGCAGTGGATGTTCCTGCTGCAAGGCGTGCCGACGGTGATCCTCGGCGCCCTCGCCTACTTCCTGCTCAGCGACAGCTTTGCCAACGCCAAGTGGCTCACGTCCCATGAGCGCGCGGTGCTGGAAGCCGACCAGGCGACCGACCTGGCCAACAAGCCGAAGACCACCAGCGACTCGCTGCTGGAAGTGTTCAAGAACCCGGCGATCTGGGCGTTCGGCCTGATCTACTTCTGCATCCAGAGCGGTGTGTACGCCATCAACTTCTGGCTGCCATCGATCATCAAGAACATGGGCTTCAGCGATAACCTGGTGATTGGCTGGTTGAGTGCGATCCCGTACCTGCTGGCGGCGGTGTTCATGCTGCTGGTGGGCCGCTCTGCCGACTTGCGCAAGGAGCGTCGCTGGCACCTGGTGGTGCCGATGCTGATGGGCGCGATCGGGCTGGTGATTGCGGTGAACTTTGCAACCACGCCGGCCATTGCGATCCTCGGCCTGACCATCGCCACCATGGGTGCCCTCACCGGCCTGCCGATGTTCTGGCCGGTGCCAACCGCGATGCTCAGCGCAGGTGCGGCAGCGGGTGGTCTGGCGTTGATCAACTCCATGGGCCAGATGGCGGGGTTCCTCAGCCCGTATATCGTCGGGTTTGTGAAAGATGCCACCGGGTCTACGGACCTGGCGCTGTACCTGCTGGCGGCGGTGATCGTCGCGGGCAGTGTGTTGGCGTTGCGCATGACGCGCACACTCAAGGCTTGAATCAGCGCTGACCGGTGCCGCGATATCGAGGGCGGCGCCGGTCATCTATCTGCTCATATAAAGGCGTGTTTTTATAGGCAAACAACTGCCTGACAGCCGTATTAACCTCTACGCCCATTCCAGGTAACAAATAGGCTACAACCTTTACCCAGCCTTTACTTTCGTACTCCATCATCCCGTCCGAAACCGCTGTCTGAAGCATATGCCCGGGGATATTATCAAGACCGGTTCGGTGCATACGTAGAGGACTTATCATGATCAGTCGACTCTCAAAAATGAAAGTAGCCATGTTGCTCATTGCCACCCTCGCCATCGCAGGGCAAGCAGAAGCCCGTGGAGGATATGGCTATGGCTGGGGTCACGGTTATGGGTACGGGCATGGCGGTGGTTGGGGCTGGGGTGGCCCGGCTTTGCTGGGTGCGGTTGTCGGCGGTCTCGTAGTGGGTTCGGTGGTCGCCAACTCCCAGCCTCCGGTCTATGTGCAGCAGCAACCGGTTTACGTGCAGCCGCAGCCGGTGTACATCCAACAGCCGCCGCCGGTCTATTACCAGGCGCCGCCTCCAGGCTATTACTACCCGCCACAACCGGTTCCGGTGCCACGTTATTAAGCACGGCCCTGTTACTGATAATGCAGGTCCCGCCTGAAAGCGGGACCTTTTTTATTCAGCTGCCTTTAGAGTAATCCGCCGCCGTCGACATCAATCACGCTACCGGTGATAAACCCGTTCTCCATCGCCAACACATACCCGGCAGCCACTTCTTCGGCCTGCCCCACGCGCCCCACCGGCAACGCCCCGCCCGCCTTGGCAAACATTGCCAGTCGCTGCTCATCGGACAACCCGGCATACGCCTCGGTGTCGATCACCCCCGGGCTGACCACATTGACCCGCCGTGGCGCCAGTTCCTTGGCCAGTTGCTTGCCCAGCGCTTCGGTCGCCGCATTGATGCCGGTCTTGATGAATTGCCCCGCAACCGTTTTGCGCCCCAACTGCCCCGACGTCAGGGTGATGCTGCCGCGCTCGGCGAGAAATGGCAGCGCCGACTGGATCGCCCGCAGCGAACCCCAGAGCTTCACGTTGAAGTTGTCTTGCGCCAGGTTCAGGTCGGTCTCGATCAGGGCCTTGGCCTGCACCGCAGGCCCTGCGGTGTAGACCAGATGGTCAAACGGCCCCACGGTTTCGAACAAGCGCTGTAATGAGGCTGCGTCGGTCACGTCCACCTGCTCGCTGCGCACCCCGTTCTCCACGGTTGAAGACAAGCGCCGCCCGGCCAGCACCACATGGGCACCGCGTGCCACGGCCTGCTTGGCCACCGCGGCACCAATGCCGCTGCTGCCGCCAATGACGATGATGGTTTTACCGTTGAGGGGAGATGTCATGGGGAAATACCTGGCTGAGAAAATGAGCTTTCATCTTCCCAGCTTGGCAATCGTTGAAAAATCCCGGTAAAACGACAAGATCTTTAAAGGATTTTTACAAATGAGCTCAATCCTCGACCTTGAAGTGTTCGTGCGCACTGCTGACACCGGCAGCCTGTCGGCAGCCGCCCGCAGCCTCAGCCTGACCCCGGCCGCAGCGAGCATTGCCCTCAAGCGCCTGGAAACCCGCCTGGGCATCCGGCTGCTGGCGCGTTCCACCCGCAGCATGCGCCTGACCGAAGAAGGCCGGCGCTACCTCGACAGTGTGCGCGTGGCCCTGGAGGCGCTGTCGGAAGGCGAACAGGCGGTCAAGCAGCAAGGCCAGAGCCTGAGCGGGTTACTGCAATTGGCCGCGCCCTCGGATTTCGGGCGCAATGTGCTGCTGGGCTGGCTGGATGAGTTCAAGCTCGAACACCCGAACGTGCGCCTTCAGTTGCTGCTCAACGACAGCAATGCCGACCTGTTCCGCGAAACCGTCGACATCGCCCTGCGTTTCGGCGTACCACGGGACTCCAGCCTGGTCGCGTTGCCGGTGGTGCCCGACCACACGCGGGTGGCGTGCGCCAGCCCCGACTACCTCGCGCGCCACGGTACGCCACGCCTCCCCCAGGACCTGGCACAACACAGCACGCTGCGCTATATGCGCCAGGGTCGGGCGAACAACACCTGGTACTTTCGCCAGGGCGAGGTGCTGCAGGAAGTCGAGGTCGGCGGCGACTACCTCAGTGATGACGGCGAGATCGTGCGGCGCTGGGCATTGGCCGGGCACGGCATCGCCTATAAAGCGCGGCTGGATGTAGCGCGCGATATCAAGGCCGGGCGCCTGGTGCCGTTGCTCACCGATTGGCAAGGCGAACCGACCCCGTTCAATCTGATGTGTCCCCATCGGTTGCAGGTGTCGGAGCGGGTCAAGGTACTGCATCGCTTCCTGCAACTGCGCTGCGCCGAACTATTACCGCAATAACCGTTGCGGGGCTTGTTCCAGAGCCTTGCTCTCTGGTATTGGATAGGGCCTGTCTCCCCCTTTTGAGGTGTTCACGATGATTTACCGCACACTGGGCCAGTCCGGGTTGAAGGTCAGCGCACTGACCCTGGGCAGCATGATGTTTGGCGAGCAGACCAACACCGAGGACTCGCTGCGCATCATCGACAAGGCCTGGGATCAAGGCATCAACTTTATCGACACCGCCGACGTCTACACCGGCGGGCGCTCCGAGGAAATCGTCGGCGAAGCCATCGCCCGCCAGCGCCAGGATTGGGTGCTGGCCTCGAAGGTCGGCATCGGCCCGGCGGATGGCCTGCCGAACCGCAGCGGCCTGAGTCGCAAGCGGATTTTCAATGCGCTGGAAGCCAGCCTGACGCGCCTCGACACCGATTACCTGGATATCTATTACCTGCACCGCGAAGACCACAACACGCCACTGGAAGTCACGATTTCAGCGATTGGCGACTTGATCCGCGAGGGCAAGATCCGCCACTGGGGCTTGTCCAACTACCGCGGCTGGCGGATCGCTGAAGTGATCCGCGTGGCCGAGCGCCTCGGGGTGGACAAACCGATCATCAGCCAGCCGCTGTACAACATCGTCAACCGTCAGGCCGAGGTGGAGCAGATCACCGCCGCCGCCGCGTATGGCCTGGGCGTGGTGCCTTACAGCCCGCTGGCCCGTGGCGTGCTCAGCGGCAAATATGCGCCGGACGTAACGCCTGAAGCCGGCAGCCGTGCCGGACGCCAGGACAAGCGCATCCTGGAAACCGAATGGCGCGTTGAATCCCTGCGCATCGCCCAGCAGATCCAGCAATACACCCAGGGCCGTGGCGTGGGGATTGTCGAGTTCGCGATTGCCTGGGTCCTGAACAACTCGGCGGTCAGTTCGGCGATTGTCGGGCCGCGCACCGAGGCGCAGTGGGATGCCTACACCGGCGCGCTGGAGGTGAAGATCACGGCGGAGGACGAAGCATTCATCGACTCGCTGGTCACGCCAGGGCATGCGTCGACGCCAGGGTTCAATGATGTGAGCCACTTTGTGTCGGGGCGAGTTGCCCGGCCATAAGTCCCTTTTATGGGGGGACCTGAGAAATCCTCCCATAAACCGCTCCAAAACAGAGCAAACATCTCACCTCAAAAGCACTATATTCCCTCCCTGAAATCCCCCTTCTTTTGTATCAATCGGCTTTCGTGAGGACAGTGTGTCTAAAGGTGTTGTGTTATCGGTCTTGGCCTCGGTGTTGTTTGCCGTGATGTATTACTTCACGTCGCTGCTTACGCCCTTGAGCGGCCTGGAGATCTTCGGCTGGCGCATGTTGTTGACGGTGCCCTGCATGACCGTGTTCATGATTGTCAGCGGCGAGTGGCGACGGGTGTGGGAACTGGTTCGGCTGGTTGCGGCCAAACCCGCGCTGATCGGCGGGGTCGTGGTGTCTTCGGCCCTGCTGGGGGTGCAGTTGTGGCTGTTCATGTGGGCGCCGCTCAACGGTCGCAGCCTGGATGTATCGCTGGGCTATTTCCTGCTGCCATTGACGATGGTGCTGACCGGTCGGCTGGTGTATGGCGAACAATTGTCACGCCTGCAAAAGATTGCGGTGTTCTTCGCCGGTGCTGGTGTGCTGAACGAGTTGTATCAGGTGGGCGGATTCTCCTGGGCAACCCTGGTAGTGATCATCGGCTACCCGGTTTACTTCGTACTGCGCAAACGCCTGAAGACCGACCACCTCGGCGGGCTGTGGCTCGATATGGCGCTGATGTTGCCGGTGGCACTGTGGTTCGTGCAAAGCGGCGAACAGGGTTTTGCCGTGCTCGACGCCCACAAGGGTTTGTACGCCTTGATCCCGATGCTGGGCTTGATCAGTGCCTCGGCGCTGGTGTGCTACATCGTCGCCAGCCGCTTGTTGGCCTTCAGCCTGTTCGGGCTGCTCAGCTATGTAGAACCGGTGCTGCTGCTCGGCGTGGCCTTGTTGTTGGGCGAAAGCATCAAGGCGGGGGAATGGCTGACGTATCTTCCGATCTGGCTCGCGGTGATGGTGCTGGTGTTTGAAGGCTTCAAGCATTTGGTGCGTCAGCAGAAGGCCTGACAGCGCTTTTTTTTGCTGCCATTTCGAGCATTACAGCCGTTTGCGACAACCCCCCTCGGATGGCCCCGTAATACGGAATCCTGCCTTGGATTTCGTCGCCTATTTGCGTCAGTGCGGCGTCCATTTGCGCCTTTTCAACGCCAAACAGCTTACCGAGCCGGTTGCCATGATTGAGTTCAAGCAAGGTGCCGGTGACGGGGTTTTTGACGATTTTTTCGATGGACTGTGCCACATCCTCAGGCACGCCCAGTGCGATCAAGGCCGTCCCAATGCCTGAACCCGGATTCTTCAGTTGGCGGATGAACTCGTCGAACAGCCCCCATAAATCGTTGGCACCCACATTATCCAGGCTGACACTGACGACCGTTTTCAAGTATTGCTCTCGCGAAACAGGCGACAGCGGCTGGTCATTGTTCAGGCCGTTTTTCACAAAGTAGAAGTTGCCCTTGTTACCTCCTCCATGGAAGTTGCCGTAGGCATCGTACTGATAGAGTACGGTTTCTCCGTCCGGACGTGTGCCTGCGAAAGTCACCCGGCCATCACGGGTCTCAACTTTCAGGTAGGTCCCCGTCAGCCCGTTGACCGGTACCGGCGGCACGCTTGTGTGCTTGTCCAGGCGATTGAAGATATCGCCCTTTTCGTAGCCAAAAGGCCCGACCACGGCATTGATATCGCCTGCTGCGAAGCGCGTCATCGTGTCTTTTACCCGCTTTGTCTGATCGGCAGGTGCATTGCGGGAAAAATGCCCGGCAAATACATCCAACTTGTCAGGGTCGGTGGCGACCTCTTTGAGCCAGGCGTTCATTTCTCCAAGGTTATTGAATTCGAAGAACGAATTGCCCTCAACGTCAGGAATATACAACAGGACATTCGTTCCGGTTTCAGAGGCGGGTACGCGTTTGACCACCAGAATGTCGCTCGACTGGATCCCGTCCACCGCGAACGTGCAGACCTGCGCGCCGACGGTTGATGAGGTACCCGGGGCCAATACGGCATTGGCCAGTTCGACGCCTGCGGCGGTCAGCTCGCCTTGCGCACTGCTCCATTCCACGTTCGAGGAAAACGTCACGCGGGCGACAGTGGCAGGACTTAATGGGGAGGGAGCAGTTGGGGCCAAGGGACTGATGGCCGGTTCGTCGTTGACGGCTGCTGCCTGATTCAAACCTGGAGGTGGACTACCGGTGTGCGCAATGACTGTCATACATGAACCTCAACTGGGCATATGACACTGAGTAACGCTGGCAGTGAATTCCGTTCCTGGCCGCTGGCAACCGCCTGTGTCCCGATGTTTCTGCCGGGCAACAAAAAGCCCGGCCGGGTGCAATCCCGGTCGGGCTTTTTTGTGTATCGCCCAGGCGATCAGTCAGCGGTCAACACACCACGACGCACTTGGTCGCGCTCGATGGATTCGAACAGTGCCTTGAAGTTGCCTTCACCAAAGCCGTCGTCACCCTTACGCTGGATGAACTCGAAGAACACCGGGCCCATCAGGGTTTCCGAGAAGATCTGCAGCAGCAGGCGCTTGTCCCCCGCCACTGACGAGCCGTCCAGCAGGATGCCCCGTGCCTGCAGTTGATCCACCGGCTCGCCGTGGTTCGGCAGGCGGCCTTCGAGCATCTCATAATAGGTGTCTGGCGGCGCGGTCATGAAGCGCATGCCGATCTTCTTCAACGCATCCCAGGTCTTGACCAGGTCATCGGTGAGGAAGGCAACGTGCTGGATGCCCTCGCCGTTGAACTGCATCAGGAACTCTTCGATCTGCCCGGCACCCTTGGACGACTCTTCGTTCAGCGGGATGCGGATCATGCCGTCCGGGGCGCTCATGGCCTTGGAGGTCAGGCCGGTGTATTCGCCCTTGATGTCGAAATAGCGCGCCTCACGGAAATTGAACAGCTTCTCGTAGAAGTTCGCCCAGTAGGCCATGCGGCCGCGGTACACGTTGTGGGTCAAGTGGTCGATGACCTTGAGGCCCGCGCCCACCGGGTTGCGCTCGACACCTTCGAGGTACACGAAGTCGATGTCATAGATCGAGCTGCCTTCACCAAAGCGGTCGATCAGGTACAGCGGCGCGCCGCCAATGCCCTTGATCGCCGGCAGGTTCAGCTCCATCGGGCCGGTTTCGATATGGATAGGCTGGGCGCCCAGTTCCAGGGCCCGGTTGTAGGCCTGTTGCGAGTCCTTGACGCGAAACGCCATGCCGCACACCGACGGGCCGTGCTCGGCCGCAAAGTAGGAGGCGATGCTGTTGGGTTCGTTGTTGAGGATCAGGTTGATCTCGCCCTGCCGGTACAGGTGTACGTTCTTGGAACGGTGGGTCGCGACCTTGGTGAAGCCCATGATCTCGAAGATCGGCTCCAGGGTGCCCGGGGTTGGCGATGCGAATTCGATGAACTCAAAGCCCATCAGGCCCATTGGGTTTTCGTACAGGTCTGCCATTTTCGGTGCCTCATCATCATTCTTGTAATTAACAAATGTTTATTTGCGAGCAAGGATGAGGTCAGCGGGTGGCGCACAGGAGATACCCCGCACGCTGCGGGCGAGGAAGTCACCAAAGATGAGGGGGGACCCGAGTAGCTTCATGGTTACATCAGTCTCTGACGGGCGAGGCTTGCGTTAGCGCAAGTCCTTATTCTTGTATGCGTAAATCGATTCTACACAGCGTAAACAGATTTGTCCGTACTCTTATCAAATCCCCATTGCCCTGGCCCGCGCAAGGGGTTTGTTGCACAGATAGATGCCCAGCAGGATGACCGCCCCACCCAGCAGCATCGGCACGGTCAGTTGCTCGCCAAGCAGCAATGCGCCGCAGATCACTGCCGTCAGCGGATTGAGGGCGATAAATACACCCGCACGGGTGGCGCCGATGCGGCGCAGGCCATCGTAGTAGCCGATGTAGGCCAGTGCCGAGCCCAGCACGCCCAGGTACAGCAAACTCATCAGTTGGGGCAGATCAATCCGGCCCAATGCGGCCATCGTTAGCCGACCCGTCACCAGCGTGGTGATCGTCAGCATCAGCGTGCCCAGCAGGATCGACCAGGTCACGGTTTGCAACGGCCCCAGGCGCTGGTTGAGACTCCGGGAAAACAGCGAGTACACGCCCCACCCCACCACGCAGCCGAAAATCAGCAGGTCACCGACCCACGCATCTGCCGTGCCCTGCAGCAACTGCGGGTTGCGACTGACGATCACCAGCCCTGCGCCACCCAGGCACAGCGCGATCCCCACCAGCTTGAAGCAGCCCAGGCGTTCCTTGAACAGCAGCCACGAGGCCAGGCCAATCACTGCCGGGTTCAGCGCCACGATCAACGACGCCCGGGACGCATTGATGTAATGCAGGCCGTAGAAAAAACACAGGTTGTAGAAAAAGACCCCGAAAAAGCCCAGCACCATCAGTTGCACCCATTGCGCGGTGGTCGGACGCACCAGGCGAATACGCGCGACGCCCAGGAAGGCCAGCAGCGCCAGGCTGGCCAGTGCAAAGCGCACGGTCGCCGCCAACAGTGGGTCCAGGCCTGCCGCCAGATAGCGCCCGGCAACGAAGGTGCCGCCCCAGATCATGGTCACGGCTGCCAGCTTCAGATACGTCAGACGGTCAGGGCTCGGGTTCATCAGATTTCTACTCACAAGACACGGGATTGGCTTATTGTTGGGCTAATCCCCGATCATCGTAAAATGAGTAAATACTCATGACCCTTACCCAACTGGAAATCTTTTCCCTGGTGGCCGAACTGCAAGGTTTCACCAGCGCCGCCAATCGCCTGGGCATCAGCCAATCGGCGGTGTCCCATGCGATCAAATCCCTGGAGCAGGAACTGGGTGTGGAGTTGATCCGACGTCATCAGTCCCAGGTCGAACTCAGCGATATCGGCCAACAACTGCTGTTGCGCGCCCGGGCCATGCTCGGGTTGGCCAACACGCTGCAACAGGAAGCCGCCGATGCCCGCGGGATGAAGCGCGGCACGCTGCGCATCGGCTCGTTCGGGCCGACCTCATCGATTCGCTTGTTGCCCGCGATCCTGCAGCATTTTCGCGAGCAGCATCCGGGCATCGAGGTGCATGTCGACGAAGGCCCCGATCGCCAGGTGACGCAGTGGCTGGAAGAGCGGCGCGTCGACGTTGGGTTTGTGGTGCTGCCTGAAGAGCGCTTCGATACGTTCCCGTTGATTGAGGACCAACTGGTCGCGCTGCTGCCCTTGGGGCATCACTTGGGCGCGCAGCCAAGTGTCAGCCTGAAAGCGCTGTGCGGTGAACCTTTTATCCTGACCCAGGCCGGTTCGGCCGAACTGGTCTCAAGGCTGTTCGTCGGTGCAGGGTTGCAGCCGGATGTGCGTTACCGCTGCTCACAGCTGCTCAGCACCCTGGACACCGTGCGCCGGGGCGACGGTGTGACCATTGTCGCCGAGTTGTCGCTGCCTGAATCCACGCAGGCGGATTACCTGATCAAACCGCTCAAGCCTGCCGTCAAACGCCAGGTGGGGCTGGCGGTACTGGACCGTCGGCAGTCCTCGCCGGCAACCCTGGCATTTATTCAACTGGCCACACGGTTGAAGCTTTATTGAACATGCACAGACGCCTGCCGCCATCTATCATGGCCAATACCGATACGCTTTGTTGGAAGGCCACCGAGGTTGTCCCGACCGCATTTGAGCGTCCTATTGCCCTCTCCCGCTACAGGCTGCGCAAATGCCACTGACCGTCAAAGGCCCCCGAAAAGCCTCCACTCGCCACCTGATCACCCTGCTCAGTGGCGCGCTGCCCATTTTGCTGGGTGTACTTATCCTGTATTGGCAAGCCGGGCGCACCCTCGAGCACAGCACCGCGCAAACCGCCCAGGAGGCCGTGCGCCAGTTTGACCTGATGCTCGACAACACCGCCCTCGCCGCCCAGGACCTGCTGCCACTGGCCGGCCATGAATGTGATAACCCGACTCAACTGAAGCTGCGGGAACAGGTCACCCGCCGGCCGTTCGTGCGCGCCACCACCTTGTCCTGGCAGCGCAACATCTATTGCAGCTCGTTGTTTGGTGGCAACTACCAGTCCCCGGTCAACCCTGAGGACTACGTCGGCGGTCGTCTCTGGCTGATGAAAGGCAACCCGGTGACACCCGACACCGCATTGCTGGTGTATCGCCTCACCGAGGGAGACCGGGGGGCCTTCGCCTCCATTGATGGCTACCACTTGACCAACGCGTTGCGCCTGATCAGTCGATATACCGACCTGGTGTTGCAGGTGGGGCCTAACTGGCTGGCGTCGGATGGCAAGGTGCACAGCACAGCGCTGCCGACATTTTCCGTCGCGCATCATCATCTCGACTCCACGCGGTATACCTACAGCGTGGAAGCCGGGATGCCGGAGGGTGAAACCTGGCGCTACATGCAGGCGCGGTATCCCGCGCTGTTCGTTCTGGTGGTGTTTTTCGGCGTGCTGGCAGGCATCCTCGCCCACTGGCTGCAAAAGCGCTCATCGGCACCGACCCTGGAACTGCAACGGGCCCTGGGCGCCAATGAATTTGTGCCCTATTACCAGCCAGTGGTGCGTGGCGACAACATCCGGCAGTGGGCCGGCTGTGAAGTGCTGATGCGCTGGAATCATCCCAGGGAAGGTCTGGTGCGCCCGGACCTGTTCATTCCCCTGGCCGAACATTCGGGCCTGATCGTACCGATGACCCGCGCCCTGATGCGCCAGACCGCCGCACAGTTGGCGCCCCACACCGCGCAGTTTGCCGACAATTTTCACGTGGGCATCAACATTACCGCTCGCCATTGTCACGACCTGGGGCTGGTGGAGGACTGCCGGGAGTTCCTCGCTGCCTTCCCGCCGGGCAAGGTGATCCTGGTCCTTGAGTTGACCGAGCGCGAGTTGATCGAACCCACGGATATCACCCGCCAGCTGTTCCAGGCGCTGCATGAAATGGGGGTAATGATCGCAATCGACGACTTTGGCACCGGCCACTCCAGCCTGGGTTATTTGCGCAACTTCAATGTCGATTACTTGAAGATAGATCAAAGCTTCGTGGCAATGATCGGTGTTGATGCACTCTCGCGGCATATACTCGACAGCATCATTGAACTGTCTGCCAAGCTGGACCTGGGCATCGTTGCCGAAGGCGTCGAAACACAAGAACAATGCGACTATCTGGCGGCCCAAGGCGTTGATTTCTTGCAAGGCTACCTGTTTGGCAAGCCTGTACCTTGCGACGAGTTCATTAGATTCCTGAACAGCCATTGAATAGCCAGCCACTTCAACGGAAATATTGTTATTTATACAAAAGACATGATTTACTCATGACTGATTAACTACTACAATTTTTCCTGCCTGTGCTGAATTGGCAGGAAGGCCACTTTCATTGAGTCGCCTTAAGGCTCTTGGCTTATCGCTTTGTTTGCAGTAGATATCAGCCAAATACACTATTGGAGTATAGATTTTGTCCAGACTCGCCGAATTTCGCGCAGCAGAAAAAGCCCTTCAAGAGCAGCTTGCCCAGCTGGAATCCCTGAAGAACGATGCTGGTTTGAAGAAAGAAATCGAATTCGAAGAAAAGCTGCAAGGGCTGATGAAGACCTACGGCAAAAGCCTGCGCGACATCATCTCCATCCTGGATCCTAACCCGGGCAAGTCCGGCGCTTCCGTCGCTGCCGCACCCAAACAGCGCCGTGCCCGCGTCGTCAAGGTTTACCACAACCCGCACACGGGTGAACTGATCGAAACCAAGGGCGGCAACCATCGCGGCCTGAAGGCGTGGAAAGAACAGTACGGCGCAGCCACTGTAGACTCCTGGCTTCGCGGCTAATGCTTTGCGGCTAGTACAAACGCACTAAGAAAAGCCCTGCACATGCAGGGCTTTTTTGTTTACAGGCATCGATAGTGAAACAAATCAGGACGCTGGCACTTTCAAAAACGAACTTTAAAAAACATTTCACTTTGTTCAAATCCACTTATTTGTCGCGATGCCTACAACGCTCAAAGTTTAAGGCTGTCACGCACCGAACTGACTTCATCCTTGCTTGATTCGTAAGCGTCGGCCTGGCCTGCGTATGAAAAAACATAGGCCTTATCGGTATCGACAGCCCCCACCAACGTTTGCGACAGCACATGCCGACCGTTCTCGGTGATTACACAGGTAGTTTCCAATGCCTCAAGCCGGCTCAATGTTGTGGGGTGCATCTTGGTGCACACACTTTGATAACCACCCTGGGCAAAGTCCTTCTGGATGGATTTGCGCATTTCCAGCAGCACGCCTTGCAGGTTGACCGTATGCCCCGCTTCGATTGGCGTGCCCGTCAACTCCATGACCATCAAGGTCGCGCCATTCTCATCATTCTTTATGGCCCGCTGGCGGGACACCGCCGACGGTTGCGCCGGGGCCTGGTCGTCGGGCGCCACTTCCTCTACCTGCCAGCCGCTGGGCCAATGAATTTCTGGGTCAGCCGCCCATGCAGCGGTGCTGCCCAGCAACAGGCTCAGGGTACTCAACAACGGTGCGCGAAATCCGGTCATTACGAAAAACACTCAAGGTTCAAGCGACAAAGTTTGGGCCCCTGCACCCGCTGGCCGCAAGGGTTGCGTGACCTTTTTCATTTGGCGCAACCGGCAGGGCTGCGTATCATGGACCGGCTGCACGGATGCCAGCCGCAAGCCAAGGGATGCTCCAACCGGAGCCACGTTTGCCCCATTTTTCTCTGGAGGGCCCATGAGCCTGCACGAACTGAACACTTTCCCGGGCGTCACCGCCCAGCCTGACACCGCCACCACGAACTTCGTGTTCAACCACACCATGCTGCGGGTCAAGGACATCACCAAGTCGCTGGATTTCTACACCCGCGTACTGGGTTTTTCCCTGGTTGAAAAACGTGACTTCCCGGAAGCCGAATTCAGCCTGTACTTCCTGGCCCTGGTCGACAAGGCCCAGATCCCGGCCGACGCTGCCGCCCGCACCCAGTGGATGAAGTCGATCCCGGGTATCCTCGAACTGACCCACAACCACGGCACCGAAAACGACGCGGACTTTGCCTACCACAACGGCAACACCGACCCGCGTGGCTTTGGCCATATCTGCATCTCGGTGCCGGACATCGTTGCTGCCTGCGCGCGCTTTGAAGAACTGGGCTGCGACTTCCAGAAGCGCCTGAGTGACGGCCGCATGAAAAGCCTGGCCTTCGTGAAAGACCCGGATGCGTACTGGGTTGAAATCATTCAGCCAACGCCGCTGTAAGGTTCCGCCGGCAATAAAAAACCCCATGATCACTCATGGGGTTTTTCATTTCCGGGCCGGAATTTACGCCGGGGCGGAAGTGCGGATCAGGTGATCGAAAGCACTCAGGGAAGCCTTGGCGCCCTCGCCTACTGCAATCACGATCTGCTTGTACGGCACAGTCGTTACGTCACCGGCGGCAAAAACACCTGGCAGCGAAGTCTCACCACGTGCATCGACGATGATCTCGCCACGTGGAGTCAACTCCACAGTGCCTTTGAGCCAGTCGGTGTTGGGCAGCAAACCGATCTGTACAAAGATGCCTTCCAGGTCGATAGTCTTGAATTCGCCACTGTCGCGATCCTTGTAGGCCAGGCCGGTAACTTTCTGGCCATCCCCCTTGACCTCACTGGTCAGCGCGCTGGTAATCACGTCAACGTTCGGCAGGCTGTACAGCTTGCGCTGCAACACGGCGTCGGCGCGCAACTTGCTGTCAAACTCAAGCAAGGTCACGTGGCTGACGATACCGGCCAGGTCGATGGCTGCTTCAACGCCGGAGTTACCGCCGCCGATCACCGCCACGCGCTTGCCCTTGAACAGCGGGCCGTCGCAGTGCGGGCAGAAGCACACGCCTTTGGCCTTGTATTCCTGCTCGCCCGGTACACCCATTTCACGCCAGCGGGCACCGGTGGCCAGGATCACGGTCTTGGACTTGAGGGTCGCACCGCTTTCGAAACGGATTTCGTGCAGCTCACCGTTGTTTTTCGCCGGGATCAGCGCAGTAGCACGCTGCAGGTTCATGATGTCCACGTCGTACTGACGCACGTGGGCCTCCAGGGCGCTGGCGAGTTTCGGCCCTTCGGTTTCCTGTACCGAGATAAAGTTCTCGATCGACATGGTGTCCAGCACCTGCCCGCCGAAGCGCTCGGCTGCAACACCGGTACGGATGCCTTTACGTGCAGCGTAGATAGCCGCTGCCGAACCCGCTGGGCCACCGCCGACGACAAGTACGTCGAACGCATCTTTGGCGCTGATTTTCTCGGCGGCTTTTTCGATACCGCTGGTGTCGAGCTTGGCGAGGATTTCTTCCAGGCCCATGCGGCCCTGGCCGAAGTTCACACCATTCAAGTAAACGCTGGGCACGGCCATGATCTGACGATCATCGACTTCTGCCTGGAACAGCGCACCGTCGATGGCGACGTGGCGGATGTTCGGGTTCAATACTGCCATCAGGTTCAGCGCCTGGACCACGTCCGGGCAGTTCTGGCACGACAGCGAGAAGTAAGTCTCGAAGCTGAACTCGCCTTTAAGGGCGCGAATCTGTTCAATCACTTCGACACTGGCCTTCGAGGGGTGGCCGCCGACTTGCAGCAGCGCCAATACCAGCGAAGTGAATTCATGGCCCATTGGGATGCCGGCAAAACGCAGGCTGATATCGGCACCCGGGCGGTTGATGGAGAACGATGGCTTGCGCGCATCATTGCCATCGCTTTTCAGGGTAATCAGCGTCGAAAGGCTGGCTACATCCTGCAAGAGGGCAAGCATTTCCTGGGATTTCGCACCGTCATCGAGGGAGGCGACGATCTCGATCGGCTGGGTGACCCGTTCCAGGTATGACTTCAACTGAGCTTTAAGATTGGCGTCCAACATACGGGCGATTTCCTATTAATTCGGTTTATTGCAGACAAAAAAACGCCCGAGCGAATCTCGCCCGGGCGTTTCGAGGGCGGATGCAGCTTACTTAGGTGCGGTAACCCGCCCTTGGCATTTCACAGACTTAGATCTTGCCGACCAGGTCCAGGGACGGAGCCAGGGTGGCCTCGCCTTCTTTCCACTTGGCTGGGCAGACTTCGCCCGGGTGAGCAGCAACGTACTGGGCCGCCTTGATTTTGCGCAGCAGCTCGGAAGCGTCACGGCCAACGCCGCCATCGTTCAGTTCAACGATTTTGATCTGGCCTTCAGGGTTGATCACGAAGGTGCCACGGTCTGCCAGGCCAGCTTCTTCGATCAGCACGTCGAAGTTGCGGGAGATAGTCAGGGTCGGGTCGCCGATCATGGTGTACTGGATTTTGCCGATGGCTGGCGAGGTGTTGTGCCAGGCAGCGTGGGCAAAGTGGGTGTCGGTGGAAACGCTGTAGATTTCGACGCCCAGTTTCTGGAATTCGGCGTAGTTGTCAGCCAGGTCTTCCAGTTCGGTTGGGCAGACGAAGGTGAAGTCGGCTGGGTAGAAGAACACGACAGACCATTTGCCTTTCAGGTCAGCATCAGTCACGTCTACGAAGTTGCCGTTTTTGTAGGCGGTAGCTTTGAACGGTTTTACTTGGCTGTTGATGATAGGCATCGTTGACTCTCCGTCAGGTTTGTAGAAGGGCTTAGTAAGTTGATGAGGTGAATCCTACCCACTCTTCCGGCCGATGGCTCATTGGCAAACCTGATGCTGACGATTGGTTTTCACTATCAAGAGACTGTATTAATAGAAGAAACCTTGAATCACTCGAGGGATGCCCGGGTCATGCCGAGAAAGGGCGTCGCTTCAACATAGCGCATGGCCGATTTCATGTCTTTCCAGCCGACGTAAGTCATCAACGACTTCAAGTCCCAGCCACTGCGATGAGCCCAGGTAGCGAAGCCCCGGCGCAGGGAGTGGCTGGTGTACTGATCGGCCGCAATCCCGGCGCGCTCCAGCGCCTGGCGCAATAGCGGGATCACGCTGTTGGCGTGCAAGCCCTCCTCGCCCAGGTTGCCCCAACGATCAATGCCGCGAAACACCGGGCCGCGCACCAGCGCTGAAGCGCTGAGCCATTCGCTATAGGCCTGCACCGGGCACAGCCGCAACAGCGCCGGCGTCTGGTAGGTGCGGCCGATATTTTCCCGATCACTTTTGCTGCGCGGTAGATACAGGGTGATGCCCGAACCGGGCACCGCCTGCACGTGCTCGATATTCAACCGGCATAACTCATCGCTGCGAAAGCCACGCCAGAAACCCAGCAGGATCAACGCCGCGTCACGCTTGGCCCGCAGCCATCGAGGATGGTCTTCTGCGCGCCGGGCGTCGTGGCCTTCCTGTTCGAGGAACTGGATGACCTGCTCCAGGTGCTGCAGTTGCAATGGCTCCGCCTGTTTTTCCTGAGCCGGGTGCAGGGCACGAATGCCTTTCAGGACTTTGCGCACCACTGGCGCCTTGGTCGGATCAGGAAACCCCTGGCTGGTGTGCCACTGGGCCAGCGCCGATAACCGCAGCTTCAACGTGTTGACCGACAGCACGCCCGCATGCGCCACCAGATAGCGCGCCACGCTGTCGCTGGTCGCCGGCAGGAATCCACCCCAATTCACCTCGAAATGCTCGATTGCCGCTCGATAGCTGCGGCGGGTGTTATCGCGGGTGGCCGCATTCAGATAACGGTCCAGCTCACTCATGCCTGTACTGCCACTGGCTGTTGTCCATTTCAAAACCTGTATCACACGGGATAATACGCCAATATCCCATCTGATAAATCATCAATTTCGGCTTTAAAACAATCGTGATATAGTACGTATATACATACTACGTACCACAGTACCAAATCGACGGAGACTCCATGGCTCGCGGCGGCATCAATAAAGCAGTAGTTCAAACGGCACGCCTGGCGATCCTTGCCCGTGGCGAAAACCCGAGCATCGATGCAGTACGCATCGAGATGGGCAATACCGGCTCGAAAACCACGATTCATCGCTATCTGAAGGAGCTGGACGAAAGCGAAACCCGCCAGACCATCACCGAAGCGCCCATTGACGACGAATTGGGTGAACTGGTGGCGCGACTGGCCCAGCGCTTGAAGGAGAAGGCCCAGGAGCCTATCGACCTGGCCCTGGCGCAGTTCCAGCAACAGAAAACCGCCCTGCTCGCCCAGGTTGAGGAGCTGGAAGCGGCCCACTCCCAGCTCAAGCAGCAGTTCGATATCCAGTCCGCCGCCCTGGCCGATGAAAGCGCGGCCTTGCAAAGCACTCGCTCCAGCCTGCAAACCGAGCAAACCCGCAACGCCGGGCTGAGCCAGGCGTGCAGCGATTACGAGTTGCGGATCAACGACAAGGACGAGCAGATTCGCTCACTGGAAGAGAAGCACCTGCATGCCCGGGACGCCCTGGAGCATTACCGCAATGCGATCAAGGACCAGCGTGAGCAGGAACAGCGTCGCCATGAAGGCCAGTTGCAGCAGGTCCAGGCAGAGCTGCGCCAGGCCCAGCAGAGCGCGATGGTGCGCCAGGATGAAATCACTCAGTTGCACCGCGATAACGAGCGCCTGCTGATCGAGCATCGGGTGACCGTGAAGGAATTGAGCGCACTGCAGGAACAGGCTCGCCAGGACCGTGAACAGCAGCGTCAATTGAGCGAGCAAGTGAGTGTGATCGACAGCGAGCGTACCCTGTTGCAGGAGCGCTTGCGAGTTGCCCAACTGGAGAATCAGGCGCGCCAGGAAGCGCTGGCCGAGCATCAGAAGGCCAACAAAACCCTGGAACTGGACCTGGTCAAGGCCCAGGCCAGTATTGATGCGCTGCGCCTGGCAGCCGTCGTTGCGACGGTGCCGGAAGCAACTACCGAGGGCTGATTACTGCGCCACTGGCGTGCGCATGGTGACGAACTCTTCCGCCGCCGTTGGGTGCACGCCGATGGTTTCATCAAAATGCTGCTTGGTCGCGCCCGCCTTGAGCGCGATCGCCAGGCCCTGCACGATCTCGCCAGCGTCGGGGCCGACCATGTGGCAACCCAGGACCTTGTCGGTCTCGGCGTCGACCACCAGCTTCATCAAGGTCTTTTCCTGGCAGTCGGTCAGGGTCAGTTTCATCGGCCGGAAGCGGCTTTCGAACACCTGCACCTTGTGCCCGTCTTCACGGGCCTGCTCTTCGCTGAGGCCCACGGTGCCGATATTCGGCAGGCTGAACACCGCCGTCGGGATCATCGCGTAGTCCACCGGACGATATTGCTCAGGCTTGAACAAGCGACGTGCCACGGCCATGCCTTCAGCCAGGGCCACTGGCGTCAGTTGCACGCGGCCGATCACATCACCAATCGCCAGGATCGACGGTTCGGCGGTCTGGTACAGCTCATCCACTTCGACAAAGCCGCGCTTGTCCAACTTGACGCCAGTGTTTTCCAGCCCCAGGTTATCGAGCATCGGGCGTCGGCCAGTGGCGTAGAACACGCAATCGGCTTCCAGCACGCGGCCATCTTTCAAGGTGGCCTTGAGGCTGCCATCGGCCTGCTTGTCGATACGCTCGATGTCGGCGTTGAACTGCAGGTCCAGGCCGCGCTTGGTCAGCTCCTCCTTCAAGTGCGTGCGCACCGAGCCGTCAAAACCGCGCAGGAACAGGTCGCCGCGATACAGCAGCGAAGTCTGTGCGCCCAGGCCATGGAAAATCCCGGCGAACTCGACGGCGATATAGCCACCGCCGACTACCAGCACACGCTTGGGCAGCTCCTTGAGGAAGAACGCCTCATTGGAGCCAATGGCGTGCTCGCGCCCCGGGATGTCCGGGATCTGCGGCCAGCCACCGGTGGCCACCAGAATGTGCTTGGCGGTAAAACGCTCGCCGTTGATTTCTACCTGGTGCGGGTCCACCAGCCGCGCATGCCCTTCGTGCAGGGCCACGCCGCTGTTGACCAGCAGGTTGCGGTAGATGCCATTGAGACGGTTGATTTCACGATCCTTGTTGGCGATCAGGGTCGCCCAATCGAAATTCGCTTCACCCAGGGACCAGCCAAAACCGCTGGCCTGCTCGAAGTCTTCGGCGAAATGCGCGCCGTACACCAACAGTTTCTTCGGTACGCAGCCCACATTCACGCAGGTACCGCCCAGGTAGCGGCTTTCAGCCACCGCCACTTTGGCGCCAAAACCCGCAGCGAATCGTGCAGCGCGCACACCGCCGGAACCGGCACCAATTACATAAAGGTCAAAATCGTAGGCCATTTCACTCTCCTCGGCAGGACAACAGCATACCTGCTGCCGCGCCAGAGGTCAGCGCCTTACCAGCGATACGTCGCGCTGGCCTGCAACGAACGGGTTGCGCCCCAGTAGCAAAGGAAACCGTTGCTGCAGTAGGCCAGGTATTCCTTGTTGAACAGGTTGCTGGCGTTGAGGGCCAGGCGCCAGTTCTGCACGTCATAGTGCGCCGCGGCATCAAACAGCGTGCGCGATGACACCTCCAGCGTGTTGTCGGCGCTGCCGTAGCTCGGCCCGAAGTAGCGCGCACCCGCCGCGAAACCGACGCCCTGCAGCGGGCCGTCGTGGAAGGTGTAGTCCACCCACAGCGAGGCACTCTTGCCCGGGATGCCGGTCGGGTGTTCGCCCTGGTCGCCGTCATTGGATTTGAGGATGCGCTGGTCCATCCAGGTGTAAAAACCGATCAGGCTGAGGTTCGAGGTGACCTCGGCATGGGCTTCCAGCTCGATGCCGCGGGAGCGGATTTCGCCTTTCTGGGTGGCAAAATTGGGGTCGACATCGTCGGTGGTCAGGACGTTTTGCTGACGTAGGTCGAACACTGCCGCGCTGTACAGGCTGCGGGAGCCCACAGGCTGGTATTTAACGCCGGCTTCGTACTGCTTGCCGGTGGTCGGCACAAATGTCGCGCCCAGCCGGTCAGTGCCCAGTTGCGGCTGGAACGATTCGCTGTAGCTGACATACGGCGCAACGCCGTTATCAAACACGTAGCTCAGGCCCGAACGCCAGGTGAGTTTCTCGTCGTGCTGGCGCGTGTTGCTCAGGTTGGCGCCGGTCAACGCGCTGTCCTGATTGTCGTAGGTACGCGCCCAGTCTTGCCGCACACCGATCAGCCAGCGCCAATGGTCGAAGCTGAGCTGGTCCTGCAGGTACACGCCAAACTGGCTCTGGGTGGTGTATTGGTTGATGGACACCGGCCCCCTCGGCAAGGCGCTGAAGTCGGGGTTGTAGATATTGATCGCACTCGGGAAATACTGACCGCCCCGGTTGATGGTCTGCAACAGCCGCTGGAAGTCCGCCCCCATCAGCACAGTGTGCTTGACCGGGCCGGTGCTGAAGTCGGACTGCAACTGGTTATCAAGGGCGAACTGGCCAAGGTGCTCATGATTGACGTTGGCCCACAGCGGCGCGGTGGCAAGGTTGGCGTCCAGCGGCCCGGTGAGGGAAGTCTGGTAGTAGTCGACGTCATCATGCATATAGCGCAGGTGCTGGCGAAAGCTCCAGGTGTCGTTGAACCGGTGGCTGAACGCGTAGCCCAGGGAAAACTGATTGCGCTTGAAGCGATCGCGGTCCGGGTCGCCCAGGTAATCATCGGGGCGCAAGCGCCCATTCGGGTTGTGCAGCGCGGTGCCATACGCGGGTACCGGGTTGAACAGCCCACCTTCCGGGTCGTATTGATAGTTGGCCAGCAGGGTCAGGCTGGTGTCGTCGTCGATGTTCCAGGTGATGGCCGGCGCGATGGCGATGCGCTGGTCCTTGATGTGATCGGTCTGGGTATCGGCCATGCGGCCCAGCCCGGTCAGCCGATAGGTCACATCGCCCTGCTCGTCCAGGCGCCCGCCAAAATCGAAGCCGGCCTGATAGCGGTTGTCATTGCCCACGCTCATTTGCAACACGTGCAGTGGCTCATCCGTCGGCCGCTTGCTCTGCATGTCCACCAGGCCGCCCGGCCCGCTCTGGCCGTACAGCACGGAAGCTGGCCCGCGCAGCACGTCGATGCGCTCCAGAAACCAAGGGTCGACCCGAGGCGTAGCGAACCAGGTCGTGCGATTGAGCTTGAGCCCGTCGAGGTAGGAGTCGGCATCGAAGCCGCGAATGCTCAACTGGTCAAACCGCAGGTCGTTATCCTGGGAGTAAACCCCTGGTGTGTAGCGCAATGCCTGGTCGACGGTTTGCGCCGCCTGGTCATCCATCTGCTGGCGGCTGACCACCGAGATCGATTGCGGCGTCTCCACGATCGGCGCGCCGGTTTTGGTGCCCACGGTGGTGTTGCGCGCCACATAGCCTGGCACCACGCCGTCTGCCGGCTCGGCCTCGGCGGCTGTCACCGCGGTGTCCTTCAACACGATGGGCGCGTCATCGGCCCACACAACAGGAGCAAGCGCCAACACCACCAGCGCCAGCCTGGAAAGGTAAAACGGAGGAGAAGACAACGCACCGGACATGACGATTCCTTGAAAAGTCTTTTTGTTAATCGTTCTTATTTAATATTGAATCGCGTTAAAGATCCGGTCATTCTTCTACGCGCACGGGTCAATTAATGACCGTTCCAACCTACATCTCAGGAATCATTCTTGATTGGACAACATCTGGCGTAAACGCTTTGGGGCGCCCGCTCGCAGCACCAGCGAGGAATTACGGGTTCGGGCCCATGACTATGTCGATGGCGCACGAGAGATTTGGCACAGCCATGAATATGGCCAACTGGTGCACGCCACCCAAGGCGTGATCCGGGTGTTGACCCGCATGGGCGCCTGGACCGTCCCGCCGGCATACGGCTTTTGGATTGCGCCGGGTGTCGACCATGAATTGCACATGGTCGGTGAGGTTGCGATGCGCGCACTGTACGTGGAAAGCGATCAATTACCCACGGCGTGGCAATCCTGCCGATTGATCAGGGTAGAGCCGCTGCTGCGGGAGCTGATTCTGGGCATGCTCGCACCCGACGCCCACACTGCCCTGCTCACGCCATTGCTGCTGCACCAGTTGATATCCGCGACTCAAACCGAAGGCTGCAGCCTGCCATTGCCCCGGGACAAACGCCTGCTCAGTGTGTGTGAAATGCTTCTGGAAGACCCGGCGAACCCGGCCACCCTGGAAGACTGGAGTGAATCTATCGGCGCCAGCGTGCGCACCCTGCGCCGGCGGTTTCGGGATGAAACCGGGCTGAGCTTCAACCAATGGCGCCAGCAGCTACGGATTGCCGAAGCCGTTTGCCAGTTAGCCCAGGGCCGACCATTGGGGGCTATTGCACGGGACATGGGCTATGCCAACGGCAATGTGTTTGGTGCAATGTTCAAGCGGGTACTGGGCGAAGCCCCCAGCCGCTATTTGGGCAAGGCATAAAAAAACCTGCGGTCTTTCGACTCGCAGGCTTTTTCAACGGGCTGGCAACGATGAATCAGTAAGCCTTGCCAGTCTTGTAGAAGTGCTCGTAGCAGAAGTTGGTCGCTTCGATGTAGCCTTCAGCGCCACCGCAGTCAAAACGACGACCCTTGAACTTGTAGGCAATCACGCAACCGTCTTTTGCCTGCTTCAGCAGGGCGTCGGTGATCTGGATCTCGCCACCCTTGCCTGGCTCGGTTTCTTCGATCAGCTTGAAGATGTCAGGGGTCAGGATGTAGCGGCCGATGATCGCCAGGTTCGACGGAGCATCTTCCGGCGCTGGCTTTTCAACCATGTCGCGTACGCGGATCAGGCCATCACCGATATCGTCGCCGGCAATCACGCCGTACTTGTTGGTTTCCTGAGGATCGACCTCTTGAACCGCGACGATGGTGCAACGGTACTTCTGGTACAGCTTGACCATCTGGGTCAGGACGCCGTCGCCTTCCAGGTTTACACACAGGTCATCGGCCAGTACCACGGCGAACGGTTCGTCACCGATCAGCGGACGACCGGTCAGGATCGCGTGCCCCAGGCCTTTCATTTGGGTCTGGCGGGTGTAGGAGAACGAGCACTCGTCGAGCAGCTTACGGATGCCGACCAGGTATTTTTCCTTGTCGGTGCCCTTGATCTGGTTTTCCAGCTCGTAGCTGATGTCGAAGTGGTCTTCCAGGGCGCGTTTGCCACGGCCGGTCACGATCGAGATTTCGTTCAGGCCGGCATCCAGTGCTTCTTCCACGCCATACTGGATCAGTGGCTTGTTCACCACCGGCAGCATTTCTTTGGGCATGGCCTTGGTCGCTGGCAGGAAGCGAGTGCCGTAACCGGCTGCTGGGAACAAGCATTTCTTGATCATATGAGTCCTTACAAAGGGCTGTGCGTACGAAATTCGGCGCAGTCTAATCAGGCCGCAGTCACCTTACAATGGGTCCTGCTGGCGTTGCGATGTCAACATAGAGAAAAAATGTCGGCGTAAGTTCCGCCGGCATTCAATCAAGTACCTTCGCCGCTGTTAGAAATCGTCGGCTTGTGCCCGTCATTCAAAGGGCTCCAACCTTTTTAGCATGCTTTATGGCGATCGGCACTGACCTGCAACAACTTGCGCCGCCCCACGCCATTTGGCGCTATCATTATGCCCTTGAACCAGACAACGAGATTGATAGATGTCAGAACCAAAAGGCGTGAACGGCTACCTGATCACCAAGCGAGCGGACGGCTGGCACTTGATCAACTTCCATGGCGACAGCGTTGCCGGCGCATTCGCGACCGAAGCTCAAGCCTGTGCCGTGGCCGAAGTGTTTGTGGATGAGGCCGGCCACGCGTCGAGCAAGCGTCCGAAAACCAAGTAACACCGCGGTAACGCCAATCAAGCCTCGTTTGACGGGGCTTTTTTGTGTTTGTCTGTACGTTGATGGCGGTTCGCTATAATCTCGCCTGTAACGCCCCACGACAGTGTCAGCGCTCCCCTCCAACACCCTGATGACGACTCCTACATGAACAAGATCCTGGCACTGATTGCGGTACTGGCGCTTACCGGTGGCTGCACCACCACTTCCGACACGGTCCTGAAGAACGGCGAACAAGGACTGGCCATCGACTGCTCCGGCGAAGCCAACTCCTGGGCCAGCTGTTATGAAAAGGCTGATGCGTCCTGCGCGGGCACCGGCTACCGGATTGTCGGCACCGAAGGCACACCGGCCCTGAAAGAAAGCGACAAGACCCTGGGCAAGGATGTCGGCAACTACAAGACCCGCAGCGTGACGGTGGTCTGCAAATAATTACATGTGAATTTCGGCGAACTTGATGCCCAGGCCGCGAATGGTCTCGATCAAGTCGTCCAGGCGGGAGAAGGATTCGACTTCATCCTGGTCATCCACCAGGAAGTAGCTGCGACCGCCGCTCTTCTTGAAGAACACGATCCACTCGCCCGTATCCGCGGGATTTTGAATCACATGGGTCGCAGAAATATGCCCCCCTGCATGCTGTTCCCTGACTTGCTCACGCTTCATGACTGAGTTTCCGAAAAGACAATGCCGCTGATTCAGCGGCATTTTTTATGGGTTATCGACAGTTTAACGGATGCCTTGGCCAATCAGTACGCCATCGACCGTCTGCCCGTAAAGATTGACGCCGTCATTGGCGTGGAACTTCACCCGGGTTTTCTCCACGGAGCCGTCCACGAGGCGCGGGTCCTGAGGACGCTCGTGACGGTTGACGTAGGCCGCCACGTCCCAGGCTTGCTGGTCGGTCAGGCTGCCGCCCTGGCCCAGGGGCATGTTGTGCTTGATGAAGGACGCTGCCGTATTGATTCGATGCATCCCGGCGCCCCAGTTGTAGGAGTCTTTACCCCAGAGCGGCGGCATCACGTAGTTGTCGCCCACTTTCTGGCCCTGGCCTTCGGCGCCATGGCACACCGCGCACTGGCCCTTGTAGACCTCTGCGCCCTGGGCCAGGTCGTAACCCTTGGCGGGTGCCGGCACGTCCGGGTAGCCACGGCCCGGCAGTTCGACGCCCAAGGGAGCCTTGCTCGCCAGCCAGTAGGCATATACCGACAGCGCGGTAATCTCCGGGCTGTCTGCAGCCGGTGGCGTGCCGCCATTCATGCTGAACTGGAAACAGCCCTGCAAACGCTCGGCGAAGGTGTTGACCTTGTCGTTCTTTTTTCGATACGCCGGGTACATCGGGTAGGCACCCCACAGCGGCGCCGAATTGGCCAGGCGACCCTGGTCCAGGTGGCAATTGCTGCAATTGAGGCCATTACCGACAAATTGCGGCGCCAGGCGCTTGGTGTCGACAAACAGCGCGTAGCCCTGTTTCACCAGCTTGCCGTAGGCGTTGTCCGGCAGCTCGCTTTCTTTGGGCGGCTGGAACTGCACGGCAGCCCCATGAGCGCCGGCTGGCTGCAACTGTGACTGGTCTTCCATGGCAATAGGGGCGGCATGGACGGGTACGCCGATCAGGCTTCCCAGCAGCGGAGCAAACAAGAAGCGCTTCATGGCTTGGCCTCCTGGCCGCTCAACGAGGCAAAATAGGTGGCCACGGCCTGCACTTCTTCAGCGCTGAGGGATTTGGCGATATGGCCCATCAGAGCATTCGGATCGTTATGGCGCGTGCCGCTGCGCCAGGCGTTCAACTGCGCCGCGAGGTAGGCCGCAGATTGTCCGGCCAGGGGTGGAAACCCGTCGCCGACGCCCACGCCGGCCGGGCCATGACAGCTGACACAGGCCGGAATCTGGCGCTCCCACGCACCTTGCAGGGCAATCTTTTGCGCAGCGTCAGTAGGCATCTCGCTGCGGTGCACCGGCACAGGTGCGGGCGCAGGCATTGCCGCCAGCTGCCGGGTTACAGCGCTGACTTCCTCTTCCGTGAGGGCGTTGGCCAGTGGCTGCATCACCGGGCTGTTCCGGGCGCCACTTTTAAAATCCTGCAGCTGCTTACGCAAATACACCGCCGATAAACCGGCCAAACGCGGAAAACCCGCGGCTGCCAGCCCCAGGCCATCAGCCCCGTGGCAGGCCACGCACGGCGCAGCTCCCGGCTGCGAGCCGCCCTGCATATAAACGTTTTTCCCCTCCAGCGCGTGGGCATTGCCCAACATCAGCAACAACGCGCTACCCATCAGAACTCGTTCCATAGACATCATCACGACTCCATTTTTATAGTTATATGCTTAGGCGAATTAGGCATAAGCCTACAAATGGTAGGGCAATGGCCCGGTCGCGACAACACTCATCCGCGAGCAAAAGGACGGTGTACTGAACATCGCGCACAAAAAAGCCCGACGCTGCGGCAGCAGGGTCGGGCTTCTTGATCGGATTCGAGGTGGGCGGCTACAGACTCAGCCGGAAATGCACGCTTCCCCCGCAGCCTTCACGTCACCTGGACGAATAGGCACATTGGACATGCTCTCGTAGAGCTTGATACTGCTCCCGCTGGAGCGCTCTTCAATTTCAAAAATGGCCGACGGGTCGGCAGAAAACTTCTGCGGTACGATAACTTGAACACCATCCTTGTGAGGCTCGATCTGCGAAGGCCTGCGGGTTTTAGACAATTTCTGGACAACGCACGCCGCGTATTCCTGTGGTTTTTTCCCGGAGATCACTGCCAGCGTTGGTGGGGTCTGCTTGATATCCGCCACCGAAGCACATCCACCCAACGCCAGGGCCAGAACCAACACACTCCACTTCATATAAAAACCTCCGATAAAGACCCTACGACAGCGAAGAAGGTATTTTTCTCCCGCCCACGTAGGATTTATCCCTGATAACTCGGTAAATAACTGTTTTAAATTGTCGAAGTCGTCGACGACGGTCCGATAATAAACTTGCTGGGGCTGATAAACTCCATCTTAACCTACGTATCGTTCTGATTTTTCAGAAAAAGCCCTTCTGGAGACACCTTATGAAATTCATCCACCAGCGTGAGCACCTCAATGAAGGAGATATTGTCGTCATTGAATGCTCGCAAACCTGCAACATCCGCCTGATGAGCGATGCCAACTTTCGCAGCTTCAAGAACGGCGGCCGCCATACTTACCACGGCGGCGCGTTCGACAAGTTCCCGGCAAAAATCACTGCGCCCAGCACCGGGTTCTGGAACATCACCCTGGACGTCGTGACCCGCCGCGCCATCAGCGTGACCAAAAAGCCGACGTTGTCCCACAAGATCCGCATTGTGCGCCGCACCAATTCGAAACTGAGCTGACAGGAATGCCCGTGACTACCACCAAATATGTGATCAAGTACAAACTCAACGGTGAGCGCCGCTTCGAGTTCGCCCAACTGCAAGCAGGCAGCGTGGAGGAAGCCAAGGAAGCCCTGGCGAAAATCCACGATGCCAGCGATGAGATTACCGACATCAATGTGAGCAAGGCGCTGTAATTCGAGCGCAAGCATCGGAGTGTTCTGACGCTGACGACTTTCTAGACTGGCAGCCCTAATGCGCTGCCACAGGAACTTGTCGATGCCTTCCACTCCACTGCATGAACGCCTGGCCAAGCTGGACTGGGCCGCCATCGAGCAAGCCCTTGATGAACAGGGTAACGCACTGATTCCGGCCCTGCTGGATCAGCAGGAATGCGCTGAACTGAGCGGCCACTACCCCCGACCCGAACTGTTTCGCTCCCATGTGATGATGGCCAGGCACGGCTTTGGCCGGGGCGAATACAAATATTTCCGCTACCCGCTGCCAGCGCCGATCTGCGCGCTGCGTGAACAGCTGTATGGGTTCCTGGCGCCCCAGGCCAATCGCTGGAACGAACAGATGAACCTGCCGATCACCTATCCGGCGCACCATGCCGACTTCATTGCCCGCTGCCACGCTGCCGGGCAGCAACGCCCTACCCCGTTATTGCTGCAATACGGTCCAGGCGACTACAACTGCCTGCATCAGGATCTGTACGGGGAACATGTGTTTCCCCTACAAGTTGCCATCCTGTTGTCGCAGCCGGGAGAGGACTTTCGTGGCGGGGAGTTGGTGCTGACGGAGCAGCGGCCAAGAATGCAATCCCGGGCTCAGGTCGTCCCTCTTAACCAGGGTGACGCGGTAATCTTCGCGGTCAATCAGCGACCCATGCCGAGTGTGAGGGGGTTTCATCGGGTGACCTTGCGCCATGGGGTCAGTGTTCTGCACAGTGGTACCCGGCATACCTTGGGAGTGATTTTTCACGATGCGCAGTAAGACCCTTCCCGGATCAACCGCCGATTTGTTCGCCGATGAGGCGCTGCAACAGCCCCCGGGGCGCGAGCAAATCGGTGAACAATCCTACGTCCTCAGGGGCTATGCCCTGCCCTGGCTCGAGCGTTTGCTACCGGAACTGCGACGGGTATTGGCTCAATCGCCCTTCCGGCAAATGGTCACGCCCGGTGGTTTTACCATGTCGGCGGCGTTAAGCAGTTGCGGTGAATTGGGCTGGACGACCGACTCCACCGGTTATCGCTACTCCCCGATTGACCCGAATAACCAACAACCCTGGCCAGCCCTGCCAGCCGCATTGCGCGAACTGGCCGTGATGGCGGCAGCAGATGCAGGTTTCGACGATTTCGAGCCGGATGCCTGCCTGATCAACCGCTATGTGCCAGGCGCGAAAATGTCCCTGCACCAGGACAAGAACGAGCGTCGTTATGCCGCCCCGGTGGTCTCCGTATCATTGGGTTTACCGGCGATCTTCCTGTTCGGCGGCCATGAGCGCAGCGACAAGACGCAAAAAGTCTCGCTGTTCCATGGCGACGTAGTGGTATGGGGCGGCGTGGACCGCCTGCGCTTTCACGGCGTGATGCCGATCAAGCCCGGCACGCATCCGGTCATGGGGCCGCAGCGCATCAACCTGACGTTTCGCACGGCCGGATGAATTTGACCGCAAGCATCGGAGTGATGGGAATGCCCCACGGGACTAACCTGGCATTCTTCAACCAGGAGCCACCACCATGACCGCGCGCCACGCCACCGAACAAGACCCCCGCTGGGCCGCGATTGTCGCCCGTGACGCCAAGGCCGACTTGACCTTCGTCTATGGTGTGAAAACCACCGGTGTGTACTGTCGCCCCAGCAGTTCCGCACGGCGCCCGCGCCCGGAGAACGTCGAGTTCTTCGACACCCCGCAACAGGCTGAAGCGGCGGGCTACCGGCCCAACAAGCGCGCGTCGGGGGACCAGACCCAGGTGGCCGCACGCCATGCGCAACTGGTGGCAGCGGCCTGTCGGCACATCGAACAGGCCGAAACCCTGCCGCCCCTTGAAGATCTGGCCGCCCTTGCCGGCTTGAGCCCGTTCCATTTTCATCGGGTGTTCAAGGCGGTGACCGGCCTGACGCCAAAGCGTTACGGCAGCGCTCATCGCTCGCGCAAGGTGCGCGACGGCCTCAAGGACCAGCACTCGGTGACCGATGCGCTGTACGACGCCGGCTTCAATTCCAACAGTCGCTTTTATGAGGCTGCGGACCAATTGCTCGGCATGAAGCCCCGCGACTACAAAGCCGGCGGCACCAATACGGATATTCGCTTTGCCGTTGGCCAATGCTCATTGGGCGCCATTCTGGTGGCCCAGAGCAATCGCGGTGTGTGCGCGATCCTGCTGGGGGATGACCCGGACAAACTGGTGCGCGACCTGCAGGACCAGTTTCCACGCGCCAATCTGCTGGGTGCCGATCACGACTTCGAACAATTGATCGCCCAGGTGGTGGGCTTCATCGAAGCGCCGGCCCTGGGCCTGGACCTGCCCCTGGATTTACGCGGCACTGCGTTTCAGGAACGCGTGTGGCAAGCCTTGCGGGAAATCCCGGTGGGGTGCACCGCCAGCTACGCCGAGATCGCCCAGCGCATCGGCGCGCCGACCGCCTATCGCGCCGTGGCCCAGGCGTGTGGTGCCAACAGCCTGGCAGTGGCGATTCCCTGCCATCGCGTGGTGCGCGCCGACGGCAATCTGTCGGGCTACCGCTGGGGTGTCGAGCGCAAGCGGCAGTTGCTGGAGCGCGAAAGCCCGGCAGAATCCTGAGGACGTCTACACCAGTTTGCGCTTGCGAAACTCGGCCACCTTATGCCGATTGCCACACAGCGCCATGCTGCACCAGCGGCGCTTGTGGCCCTTGGTGCGGTCGTAGAACCACAGCACGCACTCGGGATGTTCGCAGGTGCGGACCAGGCCGAAATCCCCTTCCACCAGTAACGTCGCGGCGGCTTCGGCAATCGGCGCCAGGAACTGCTCGGCAGTCTGCACCTTGCGCTGGCGCTCCAGCCGCAACTCGCCAGGCGCCGGCCAAGCCAGTTGCGGGTGACTGACCGCCTTGCGCAGGAACGCATTCAGCGCGCCGGGATCGCCCTGCTGGCCGGCCTTGCGCTGCTCCAGTAACACGCGGATCACTTCCCGCAATCCCCGCGCCGCGCCCAGCAATGCCCCCTCCTCAAATACCGGTACTGCGCCCTCCTCGGCCCAGCCAAGCCGCACCAGCCAGCGCTCGACATCGGCATCGCCTTGCCAGAATTCAAAGGGCACACCGTCGACATTCGCCCGGGTATTGAGCATGTCCAGCACGGGGTGATCAGCCAGAACGTAGGGTTCCAACGGGGATGGGGTGATGGCGGGCATGGCAAATCCTCTTCAAGTCCGCGCCATCGTAACCGCTGATTTCGCTTTTGAATAGTTACTAAATTCGTCAATCAGTAACCCATTAAATTAATTTGACAGGTTACATTTTCAAGCGCAGCCTGCAAAACCAGTAACCCAACAAATCAATTTAACCAGTTACAAAGAGGACTACGATCATGTCGATTTCAGCCCCGGTTGTTCGCTATCAGCACGTTGATGCCGATGGTGTGCGCATTTTCTACCGTGAAGCCGGCGACCCGTCCGCGCCGGTGTTGCTGCTGCTGCATGGCTTTCCCAGTTCGTCCCATATGTACCGTGACCTGATCCCGCTGCTTGCCACCCGCTACCGGATCATCGCCCCGGACTTGCCAGGCTTCGGCTTCACCGAAGTCCCCGCCGAACGCAATTACCACTACAGCTTCGATAACCTGGCGATCACCGTTGGCCACTTCGTCGAGGCCCTGAACCTCAGTCGCTATGCCCTCTATGTGTTCGACTATGGCGCACCGGTGGGCCTGCGCCTGGCCGTGGCCCACCCGGAACGGGTCAGCGCGCTGATATCGCAAAACGGCAATGCCTACCTGGAAGGTTTGGGTGACGCCTGGGATCCGATCCGGGCCTACTGGGCCGAGCCGAGCCAGGCCAATCGCGAGGTGATTCGCAACGCGGTCATCAGCCTGGAAGGCACGCGCTATCAGTACCTGCATGGCGTGTCGCAACCGGAGCTGGTGGCGCCGGAGTCCTACATGCTCGACGTGCTCCTGATGCAGCGTCCCGGCAATGACGAGATCCAGTTGGACCTGTTCCTCGACTACCGCAACAACCTGACGCTGTACCCGGCGTTCCAGGCGTTTTTCAAGGCCACGCAAGTGCCGGCGCTGGTGATCTGGGGCCAGAACGATCCCTTCTTCATCCCGCCGGGCGCCCATGCCTACAAAGGCGACAACCCCAATGCCGTGGTGGAATTACTCGACACCGGCCACTTCGCCCTGGAAACCCACGCCGCGCACATTGCCCAACGGATTCATGCAGTACTGGGTGACGCCATCAACTGATAACCGCCCATGAAACACTGGATTCGTCCAGTGAATAATACAGACTGGCCTGGTGCTGCCTGGCCCTGCTAAAACGACGGAACAGCATTCCACCGTTGGAGAAGCGTCCCATGAGCACCTGGCCAGACACCCGAATTCTTGACCTGCTGGGCATCGAGTTACCGATCATTCAGGCGCCCATGGCCAATGCCACGAGCACGGCCATGGTGATTGCGGCCAATCAGGCCGGCGCCCTCGGTTCAATGCCGGCGGCGGCGCTCAGCATCGAGCAACTGCGCGAAGCACTCACCACGATTCGCCAGGCCAGTTCGCGGCCGCTGAACGTAAATTTCTTCTGCCATCAGCCACCGACGCCGGATGCTCACCGCGACCTTCAGTGGAAGAACCTGCTGGAAACCTACTACCGCGAGCTGGGCGCCGATTTTGACGCGCCGACGCCCGTCTCCAACCGCGCACCGTTCAACAACGCCGCCTGTGAAGTGGTGGAAGAGTTCCGCCCGGAAGTGGTGAGCTTTCACTTCGGCCTGCCGGAAAAATCCCTGCTGGACCGGGTCAAGGCCACCGGGGCGAAAGTGCTGTCGTCGGCTACCACCGTCGAAGAAGCCATCTGGCTGGAACAGCACGGCTGCGATGCAATCATCGCCATGGGCAACGAAGCCGGTGGCCATCGCGGGATGTTCCTCAGCGACGACCTGAATAGCCAGATCGGCACCATGGCGCTGGTGCCACAGGTCGTCGATGCCGTGCGCGTGCCGGTGATTGCGGCCGGCGGCATCGGGGATGCCAGGGGCATTGTCGCGGCCTTCGCCCTTGGCGCGTCAGCGGTGCAGATTGGCACCGCGTACCTGTTTACCCCCGAGGCCACCGTCTCGAAGTCACACCACCATGCCTTGCGCACTGCCCAGGCCAGTGAAACCGCGCTGACCAACCTGTTCACCGGGCGCCCGGCGCGGGGCATCATCAACCGCGTAATGCGTGAGTTGGGCGCGATCAACCCCACGGCGCCGGCGTTCCCGCTGTCCGGCGGTGCGTTGATGCCGCTCAAGGCCAAGGACGAAGCCGGCTTCAGCAACTTGTGGTCGGGCCAGGCGCTGCGCCTCGGCAAAGACATCTCCAGCTATGACCTGACGCTGCAACTGGCCGCGCAAACCCTGGAAAAACTCGGCCGACGCTGAACCTGAACTCCCGGGACAACTTTGCGCTGTACCGGCAGTGGCCAACCGCTATATATTCCCATACATAGCGGTAGTCCCCCTCTGCCTAACAAGCCGCAAACCCCAAGGAGCTTCTTGATGATGATTCGCGCCTCACGCCTGGCCCCCACGGCCCTCGCCACCCTGATCGCCGCGTTTGGCTTCTCCTCGGCGAATGCCGATGAAGTACAGGTGGCCGTGGCTGCCAACTTCACCGCACCGATCCAGGCGATTGCCGCCGACTTTGAAAAAGACACCGGCCATAAACTGGTCGCTGCCTACGGCGCTACCGGCCAGTTCTACACCCAGATCAAGAACGGCGCGCCGTTTGAAGTGTTTCTCAGCGCCGACGACACCACCCCGCAGAAGCTCGAAGCCGAGGGCGACACCGTCAAGGGCTCGCGCTTCACCTACGCGGTCGGCACCCTGGCGCTATGGTCGGCCAAGGAAGGCTACGTCGATGCCAAGGGCGAAGTGCTGAAGAAAAACCAGTTCCAGCACCTGTCCATCGCCAACCCGAAAGCCGCGCCTTATGGCCTGGCCGCCACCCAGGTGCTGGCGAAGGAAGGCCTGACCGAGAAGGTCAAGGACAAGCTCGTTGAAGGCCAGAACATCACCCAGGCCTATCAGTTCGTCTCCACCGGCAACGCCGAACTGGGTTTTGTAGCGCTGTCGCAGATCTACAAGGACGGCAAAGTCACCAGCGGTTCGGCCTGGATCGTACCGTCTTCGATGCATGACCCGATCAAGCAGGACGCGGTAATCCTCAACAAGGGCAAGGACAGCGCCGCCGCCAAGGCCCTGGTTGAATACCTCAAGGGTCCGAAAGCCGCCGCGGTGATCAAGTCCTACGGTTACGAGCTGTAAATGCCGCTGTCGAGTGCCGATTTTTCCGCGATCTGGTTGACCCTGAAACTGGCATCGCTGACCACGGTCATCCTGCTGGTCATCGGCACTCCGATAGCCCTGTGGCTGTCGCGCACCCGCTCGTGGTGGCGCGGCCCCATTGGCGCGGTGGTGGCCTTGCCGTTGGTGTTGCCACCCACGGTGATCGGCTTCTACCTGCTGCTGACCATGGGCCCCAATGGCTACTTCGGCCAGTTCACCCAATGGCTGGGCCTGGGCACCCTGACCTTCAGCTTCGCCGGGTTGGTGATTGGCTCGGTGATCTATTCGATGCCGTTCGTGGTGCAGCCGTTGCAAAACGCCTTCTCCGCCATCGGCACTCGCCCGCTGGAAGTGGCCGCGACCTTGCGGGCCAATCCCTGGGACACCTTTTTCACGGTGATCCTGCCCCTGGCGCGCCCAGGGTTTATCACCGCGTCGATTCTCGGTTTTGCCCACACCGTCGGCGAGTTCGGCGTGGTACTGATGATCGGCGGCAATATTCCCAACAAGACCCGGGTCGTCTCGGTGCAGATCTACGACCACGTCGAAGCCATGGAATATGCCCAGGCCCACTGGCTGGCCGGGTCCATGGTGGTGTTTTCTTTCCTGGTGTTGCTGGCGCTCTACTCCAGCCGTAAAACCAAGGCGGGCTGGAGCTGATGTCGATGATCGAGGTACGCCTGCAACTGAAGTATTCCGGGTTTGCCCTGGACGTCGACCTGCACCTGCCCGGTCGTGGGGTGACGGCGCTGTACGGCCATTCCGGCTCCGGCAAGACCACCTGCCTGCGTTGCATCGCCGGGCTGGAGCGGGCTGAAGAGGGTTTCGTGCAGATCAACGACGAGGTCTGGCAAGACAGCCGCAAAGGACTGTTCGTGCCACCCCACAAACGCGCCCTGGGTTACGTGTTTCAAGAAGCCAGCCTGTTCCCGCATTTGTCGGTACTGGCCAACCTGGAGTTCGGCTTCAAGCGCATCCCGCGCCAGCAACGCCGGGTGGAGATGAGCCACGCCACCGAACTATTGGGCATCGGCCACCTGCTGGACCGCCATCCGCAGCACCTTTCCGGCGGTGAGCGCCAGCGCATCGGCATCGCCCGCGCCCTGCTCACCAGCCCGAGCCTGTTGCTGATGGATGAACCGTTGGCCGCGCTGGACAGCAAACGCAAAAGCGAAATCCTGCCGTATCTCGAACGCCTGCATGATGAACTGGAGATTCCGGTGCTGTACGTCAGCCATGCCCAGGACGAAGTGGCGCGCCTGGCCGATCACATCGTGTTGCTCAGCGACGGCAAGGCCCTGGCCAGCGGTCCCATCGGCGAAACCCTGGCCCGGCTGGACCTGCCCATGGCCCTGGGCGACGACGCCGGCGTGGTGATCAACGGAACGGTCTGCGCCTACGACGAGCATTACCAGTTGCTCACCCTGCAATTGCCCGCGAGCCAATTGCAGATGCGCGTGGCCCATGCACCATTGGCGCTGGGCAAACCGTTGCGTTTCAAGATCCAGGCGCGGGACGTCAGCTTGAGCCTGCAGGCCGAGGAACACAGCAGCATCCTCAATCGCCTGCCGGTGACGGTGACCCAGGAAATCCCGGCGGACAACGCAGCCCACGTGCTGGTAAGCCTGGACGCCGCCGGCACGCCGCTGCTGGCGCGCATCACCCGTTACTCGCGGGACCAGTTGCAGCTGCATCCCGGCCAGACGCTGTGGGCGCAAATCAAGGCGGTGGCGGTACTGGCCTGACTGCCCGACAGCTGCTATGGGGGAGCAAACTTGTTGGCACGACCGCAAAACCCTGCGGTCAATCAGAAATACCTGCCAAGGAATTTGCGCCATGCCCGACCCTGCGTTGCTTGCCGACCTGCCCCGCGACCTGCATTACGTCGACGATACCCAGCCCGGGATCTCCCGCAAAAAGCTGCGGGGCAAATTCCAATACTTCAAGGCCGACGGCACACGCATAACCGATGCCGACGAAATCAAACGCATCAACGCACTGGCAGTGCCGCCGGCCTATACCGATGTGTGGATCTGCGCCGACCCGCGCGGCCATCTGCAGGCCACCGGGCGGGATGCCCGGGGGCGCAAGCAGTACCGCTACCACCCGCGCTGGCGCGAGGTGCGCGACACCGACAAATACTCCCGGCTGCAACAGTTCGGCAGCGCGCTGCCCAAGTTGCGCAAACAGTTGGAAGCACAGATCGAGGCGCCAGGGTTCAATCGGGAAAAGGTCCTGGCCACGGTGGTGCTGCTGCTCGACGCCACCCTGATCCGCGTCGGCAATACCCAATATGCCCGCGACAACCGCTCCTACGGCCTGACCACCCTGCGCACCCGCCATGTGGATATCAAGGGCAGTGAGATCCTGTTCCAGTTTCGCGGCAAGAGCGGCATCGAGCACCAGATCAGCGTCAAGGACCGGCGCCTGGCCACGGTGATCAAGCGCTGCCTGGAGTTGCCGGGGCAGAACCTGTTCCAGTACCTGGACGAGAACGGCGAGCGCCATACCGTCAGTTCCACCGATGTGAATGCCTACCTGCACACCCTGACCGGCGCGGATTTTACCGCCAAGGACTACCGCACCTGGGCCGGCAGCGCCCTGGCGCTGGCAGTGCTGCGCGAGCTTGAGTGGCAGCCGGAATCCGACGCCAGGAAACATGTGGTGGAGATGGTCAAGAACGTTGCCAAGCAACTGGGCAACACGCCGGCGGTGTGTCGCAAGTGCTACATCCACCCGGCGGTGCTGGAGCATTTCAGCCTGGGCGAACTGGCGAAACTGCCCAAGCCCCGAGTGCGCAAAGGCTTGAAGGCCGAGGAAGTCGGGCTGGCGATGTTTCTGGAGCAACTGGCCGAACGCCTGTAAGTGCGCCAAGTCATTGCAGCGGAGCACGAAGCGCCCTACGGTAGTGGCCGGATAATCTCACCGAGGAACCCGGCCCCATGCTGCCTTCATCCCTGAAGCCCTACACCAACGCCGCCTTGCTGCATCGCCACAAATGGCGCGGGCGTGTCGGGTTGCTGCTGGTGGCCAGCCTTTCCGTGCTGGCGGGCATGACCGATGCGATTGGTTTCATGGCCAGCGGGGATTTTGTGTCGTTCATGAGCGGCAACACCACGCGCCTCGCCGTGGCGATCAGCGAAGGCGACCTGGGCCTTACCGCGCGCCTGACACTGCTGGTGGCGACGTTTATCGGCGGGAATGCGCTGGGCGTGATGGTCAGCCGCGTCAGCCGGCGCCACGCCCTGCCCCTGTTGCTGTGCATCGCCACCCTGCTGTGCGGGGCTGCGGCCTGGCCGTTCGCCGATCAATTGCCGGCGTTGCTGGCAGCGATCATCGCCATGGGCATGCTGAATGCCGCCGTCGAAGAAGTGAACGGGTTGCCCGTGGGGCTTACCTATGTCACCGGGGCGCTGTCACGCTTTGGTCGCGGACTGGGCCGCTGGATGCTCGGTGAACGCCGCAACGGCTGGCGCGTGCAACTGATCCCGTGGGCCGGGATGTTTGTGGGTGCGGTGATCGGTGCGTTGCTGGAGCACCACATGGGGATTCGTGCGCTGTTGGTCAGCGGGGTGCTGTCGGCGCTGTTGGGGCTGGTGTCGCTGAAGATTCCGCGGCGCTGGCACCTGGGGTACATGCCCCGCTAGAAAACAGTTGCCCTCCCGACGCTCCGGCCTCGACATCCCTGTACCGGTAAAGAGCCGTCACGCCGGGTGAGCGGGAAAATACTAAAACAATGCCTGCGGGACTGTCCGCAGGGCATTTCTGAACTTTTCTAACGGAATGGATTACAGGCAGGTCGCCAGTGCCGCCAGGCGGCGCTTGGCCGGATAGTCATCCTGGGCCGCGTAATAGTTGACGGAGGCGCCGGCGCCGGCACTGCGCACGTCGACAAAATAGTCACCTGCCGTGGTGTAGATGGTGAAGCCACCAGCCTGTGCAGGCTCCATGAAACCACCGGCATCCACCCCGAACACCGCTTCATCCTGCCAGCCGAACTGGATGCACTGGGCAACCACCAGCGGAGCCTTGTCCGAGGCCAGGGTTTTGTAGGGCGCGCCGGTACGCGCCTCTTTCATCTTCGAGCCCGCGCAACCGGCCAGCGATGCCAGGACCAAAGCGCCAATTACCACCATCCGCATACCGAAGCTTCCTTGGAAAAAACGCGACTGTACCATTAGCAGGCGACACCGAAGGATTATTGCGTCACCCTGCCGCCTACTTACGAACCCGCTTTTACCCGGAAACCCCATGACACCCAATGCCGAGCGCTACAACCCCTCCACCGACTACGCCGACAAGCTGATCAGCCGCATCGGCCAGACGCCTTCGTGGATCGCCAAACGCATCGGCGTGACCGACAAGCGCATCCGCTACATCCTTGACGGCGAGCGCACCGTGAAGGGCGAAAGCACCCCGATCCAGATGACCTACACCGAGCAATTTGCCCTGGAATGCCTGGCGGCCGAGGCGAAAGCCAACAAGAAAGCCGCCGCCCCGGTTATCGAATAGCTGACAGATTCATGAACTTTGTTTCACTGTGAAGGAAGACCTCGCCGCCTATAGTCGGCAGGCTCATTTTTAAGAAGTCTCCCTTCCAGCCTGCCCTCCCGCAGGCTTTTTTTTGCCTTGGTTTTGCTCCCCCCGTAGCAGGAGTTTGCTGGTCAGAGCAGCCAGCGGAGCAGATAGAACAGCGCCATGCTCAACAACACGGTGATCAGCACGCTACGGGTCCAGAACATCAACGCCACGGCGCTGATTCCGGCCAGCAGGTAGGGGTTGCCCACACTCAGGTTGAGCTTGTGATCAGCCAGGAAAATGATCGGGCCGCAGATGGCGGTGAGCATCCCCGGTACGGCAAACCCGAGAAACTCCCGCGCCCCGCGATTGAGGCGCACCGGCAGGCGCGGCTCGAGAAACAGGTAGCGGTTAAGAAACACGATCAGGCCCATGCCAAAAATCATCACGAAGATCATTGTTGCCCTACTCCCAGCCGCTTGCAGGCAAACCCTGCGCTCATCCCCAACACACCGGACACCACCACCGCCGATTCCCAGTGCAGGTAGCTCAGCCAAACCGAGCACAGCAACGACACGGCTACGCAGACGATGGTCGGCACGTCGCGCACTACCGGGGTGATCAGGGCGATAAAGGTCGCTGCGATCGAGAATTCCAGGCCCAGTTGATCCAGCCCGGGAATGCTTTTGCCGAGCACGATGCCGGCGAAGGTAAAGACGTTCCAGATGATATAGAACGTCAGGCCGACGCCCAGGGCGTACCAGCGATTGAAGGTCTGGCGGTCGTACTGGCTCACCAGGGCGAAGAATTCGTCGGTCAGCAAAAAGCCCAGGCTCATGCGCCACCGTGGTTTGAGCGGCGACAGCGTGGGACGCATGTGCATGCCGTAGAGCAAATGCTGGGAGGTCAGCAGCAAGGTGGTCAGCAGGATCGAAATCAGGCTGGCGCCGCTCTTGACCATACCGATGGCCACCAATTGTGCGGCACCGGCAAACACGATGGTCGACAGCCCCTGGGCTTCCAGCGGCGTGAATTGGGCATCAATTGCAGTCGAACCGGCCAGCAATCCCCACGGCGCACACGCCAGGGACAATGGAATGATCGCAATCGCGCCACGGGAAAAGGCATTCAGAGGCAGAGCGTTAGGCATACACAACAAGCTCATCGACAGTCAGTCGACAAGCATGCCAGCGGTATCAGGGATTGTCTTGAACGATCGTGCTCAAGCCAGTTTGACCGACACCCGCTCCACCGCGTCCCGGGCTTCGCGCAGTTCGTGGGCGTCCTGGTTGAGCCGGTGGATGGTATTGAGCAGGCGCTGGCGCAGCACTTCATCGCTGAGCTTTTCGACGGCGCGCATCAGGTCAAACGCCGCGGTTTCGTTATTGTCCGCGACGGAATCCAGGGTCTTGCGCAGGTTGCGAGTGGCACGGGTCACACGTTTTCTTCCTTCATCACCAATGGGCAGGCACTTTAGGACATTTGTGTTTCAGTTTAATTTCAACCACTTGTCATCGATTGTCGGGCACTTGACGCAGGTCAATCGAAACAAGGTTTGACCAATACATATGGAAATACGTATATTCGTATTTCCATATGTATCAAGGCACTGACCATGTCAGATCTTTTCTCCCCGCCCAACGTCTTCAAATGCCTGGCCGACGCCACCCGCGCCAGGCTGACGTTGTTGATCCTGCGTGAAGGCGAACTTTGCGTGTGCGAATTGATCCATGCTCTGGACGACAGCCAGCCGAAAATCTCCCGCCACCTGGCGCAACTGCGCAGTTGCGGGTTGCTGCTGGACCGTCGCCAGGGCCAGTGGATTTATTACCGCCTCAACCCGGCCTTGCCGGAGTGGGTGACGGCAGTGCTCGACACCACCCTGCAAGCCAACCAAGCCTGGTTAAAAACAGACGCCCAGCGTCTGGAAACCATGGGTGACCGACCACAACGGGCCAGCGCCTGCTGCTGATCCTGCGGAGAGCTTTTCATGCTTGTTGCCGTTGCTATCTTTCTGTTCACCATCATTTTGGTCATCTGGCAGCCCAAGGGCCTGGGCGTGGGCTGGAGCGCCACGATGGGCGCGATCCTGGCCCTGGCGTGCGGGGTTATCAGCCTGGCCGACATCCCGGTGGTGTGGCACATCATCTGGAACGCCACCGGGACCTTCGTCGCGCTGATCGTCATCAGCCTGCTGCTGGATGAGGCGGGCTTCTTCGCCTGGGCTGCCTTGCATGTGGCGCGCTGGGGCCGTGGGCGCGGTCGGCGACTGTTCGCGTACATGGTGCTGCTGGGCGCGCTGGTATCGGCTTTGTTCGCCAACGACGGCGCGGCGCTGATCCTCACGCCCATCGTGATGTCGATGTTGTTGGCGTTGCGCTTTTCCCCGGCAGCCACCCTGGCGTTCGTCATGGGCGCCGGGTTTATCGCCGACACCGCGAGCCTGCCGCTGGTAGTCTCCAACCTGGTGAACATCGTCTCGGCCGACTATTTCAAGATCGGCTTCAACGAATACGCCGCAGTGATGGTGCCGGTGAACCTGGTGAGCGTCGCCGCGACTCTCGCCGTATTGCTATGGTTTTTCCGCCGGGACATTCCGCAAACCTACGACCCGGCCGACCTCGACGACCCTGCCAGTGCGATCCACGACCGCGCCACCTTCCGCGCCGGCTGGTGGGTGCTGGGCATCCTGCTGGTGGGCTGCTTTGCCCTGGAACCGCTGGGCATTCCCATCAGCGCAATTTCTGCCGCCTGCGCCATATTACTGCTGGTGATCGCCGCCAAGGGCCACAAAATCTCCACCCGCAAGGTGCTGAAGGAAGCGCCCTGGCAGATCGTGATTTTCTCCCTGGGCATGTACCTGGTGGTCTACGGCCTGCGTAACGCCGGGCTGACCGACTACCTCGCGACCTGGCTCGACACCTTCGCAAGCTATGGCGTATGGGGCGCGGCTTTGGGCACCGGTGTACTCACCGCGCTGCTGTCTTCGGCGATGAACAACCTGCCAACCGTGCTGATCGGCGCGCTCTCCATCGAGGCCAGCCACGCCGTGGGCGTGGTCAAGGACGCGATGATCTACGCCAACGTGATCGGCAGCGACCTAGGCCCCAAAATCACCCCTATCGGCAGCCTGGCGACCTTGCTCTGGCTGCACATCCTGGCACGCAAAGGCATCACCATCACCTGGGGTTACTACTTCAAGGTCGGGATCGTGCTGACCCTGCCGGTACTGTTGATCACCCTCGCCGCCCTGGCCTTGCGCCTGAGTTTCTGACGGAGTTCGCTTGATGAAAGTCCTGTTCATGTGCACCGCCAACAGCTGCCGCAGCATTCTCTCGGAAGCCTTGTTCAACCATCTGGCGCCGGACGGTTTCCAGGCCATCAGCTCCGGGAGTTTCCCCAAGGGCCAGGTGCTGCCACGCAGCCTGACCACGCTGAAGGCCGCCGGCATCAGCACCGAAGGCTTGTACAGCAAGGGCAACGACGCCTTTGAAGGCAGCCCGCCGGACATCGTCGTCACCGTGTGCGACAAGGCTGCTGGAGAAGCTTGCCCAGTGTATTTCGGCCCGGCCATGAAGGCACATTGGGGGTTGGAGGACCCGTCGGATGTTCAAGGCGATGAAGCCCAGGTCGACGCCGCGTTCCGCGCCACCCTGGAAATCATTGAACGGCGCTGCCGGGCTTTTTTCGAGATTCCGTTCGCCAGCCTCAGTCCCATCGAAATCAAGGCCGAGCTTGATCGCATCGCCACGCCGTAACCGAAGAGCCGGGCGAGTAGTCGATCTGAAGGTCTTTTCCGGCGTATGCTCGCGGGCAACGGTCACAGCGAGCCCCCTCAATGAGTTCCATGCAGCACGCCTGGCTGGGCAACTACGAAGTCAGCAGCACCGCCTGCACCGGCCTGACATTTGCCCGCCACAGCCATGATGAATGCGTGATCGGCGTCAACCTGCTCGGCGAGGAACAGGTGTGGCTGGATCGTCGCACCTTCGAGGCCGGCCCCGGCAGCATCACCCTGTACAACCCGGGGCAGATTCAAGGCGGCGGCGCGGCCGAAGGGCAGCCGTGGCGGTTTGTCAGCTTGTATGCGACTGCCGAGCAATTGGCGGCTGATCTGGGTCTGGCGCACCTGGAGTTCGACCGTTCGCTGTGCTTCCAGCCGGCGTTGGCGATGAAACTCGCCGGGGCGATTGAAGGCGCGTTGAGTGTCGATCCGCTGGCCCGTGAGCTGAGTGAGGAAGCCCTGGTGGTGCTGCTCGGCGAAGTCGTCGGTTGCAGCGGCGTCCGCTTGCCGGGCAGCACTGCGGTGGGACGCGGGTTGGTGATCAAGGCCCAGGAATTGCTGGCTGAAAACTTGCACCAGGCGGTGGCACTCGAGACCCTTGGTGACGAGTTGGGCCTGTCGAAATTCCATCTGCTGCGGGCTTTTCAGAAAGAAACCGGGCTGAGTCCACGCCAGTGGGCGATGCAACTGCGTACCCGGCGCGCCAAGGGGCTGTTGCGCTCAGGCGTTGCGGCGTCGCAGGTTGCCCATGCCTTGGGGTTTGCTGACCAGAGCCATCTGAATCGGCATTTCCGGGCGGCCTACGGGATCACACCGGGGCGCTATCAACGCGTGCTCAAGGGCTGAAAAGCGCAATCTGGTTCAAGACGACTTACACACCCTTCCCTAAAATGCCGGCCATCACTTGAAGGAAGGCAGGCATGTTGACGATCTTTTTTTCGGCGCTGGTGTTTGGGTTTGTGTTTTGCCTGTCGCCGGGGGCGGTGCTGGCGGAGACGCTGCGCCGTGGGCTGCTGCATGGGTTTACCCCTGCGCTGTTGGTGCAGATCGGTTCGCTGGTGGGCGATGCCGTGTGGGCGGTGATCGGGCTTACGGGCATGGCGTTGTTGATCCAGCATGAGTCGGTGCGGGTGCCGCTGACGGCCGTTTGTGGGCTGTATCTGGCCTGGCTCGGGATTCGCAGCCTGATGGATGCCTGGCGCTTGCCAGAGGCCGGGAGTGCGCCGGCCAGGTCCGGGCAGAATGCGCTGGTGGTGGGGGCGGCGATTTCCCTGGCCAATCCGAAGAACATTGTCTATTGGGGGGCGCTGGGGAGTGCGTTATCGGGGATAGTCGGGGCGGCGCCTAGCCATGGGCAGACGTTGATGTTTTTTGCGGGGTTTATGCTGGCTTCGGTGTTGTCGTGTTTTTTGATTGCGGGGTTGGTCAATTTGCTGCGGCGGAATGCTTCGCCCATGTGGCAGAGGGTTAGCTATGGGGCTTGTGGGGTGGTGCTGCTGTATTTGGCGATTTTGGCGTTGCGGGGGATTTGAGGGGGCATATCCGTTATTTGGGTAACGGCGGCCTTTGGTTCCGCTCTTACAGCGGCTCACTTTGGAAAAGC